>JBEPYD010000236.1:0-6738 GCA_041641575.1 Bacteroidales bacterium | reverse complement strand
TTTTTCTTTAATTATAACCTCATGGTCGAAATATCAGAAGCAATTAAAAGGAAGATATCTCCGCTCAGTATTCATATATTTAAGGTTGCCATTCATAACTCTAAACTGAATGAGAAAATTTGGATGATGACAGAACTGGCGGTTAAAACCATCCATGACAGGTATACACTTGAGCAGGTAAGGGAACGGGAAGCCATAAGGTTTACCCGTGAAGCATATAAAGCTTTGGGAAAAGATCCCAACCGGTACCGGCCCTCAGCAGATGCATTATGCCGGCGGGCAGTGAAAAACAACTCCATTTACCAGGTTTCCGCAGCCGTAGATGCCATAAACACCGCTTCGTTATTGTCGGGGTATTGCATAAATGGGTTTGATGCAACAAAAGTAAAAGGCAGCCTGCGGTTGGATGTTGGTAAAGGGGAAGAATTTGAAGCTATTGGAAGGGGATTGCTCAACATTGAAAACCTGCCTGTTTTTTATGATGAAGAAGGTCCCATCGGCAGTCCTACCAGCGACAGTGTAAGAACATCGATTGATGAAGAAACCCGGGAAATAATAGTTATCATCGACGGGCTAAATGCCACACCTGAATCCATTGTGTTGGCAGCAGAGAGCTTCCGAAAGGCAATTGCACCCATTCGGGTGGAAATGTTGGTTGACCAGGCAATTTCTGCTTAATTTGGTTTGAATGCTTCCACCTTCCAGCTTAAAGCTTACATCTTTAAACTATAAACCATAAACTTTAAACTATCAACCATAAACTTTTTCCTTCAGCCTTTTGCCTTTTCCCAACTTTCACAGCCACTAAGACTCTAAGACACAAAGTATGCACCAAGGAGCACCTTTCAACTATCAACCATAAACTTCTCCCTTTTGCCTTCCACCTGCCCGCACCCCTCTAACTCCCCTAAAGAGGGAGAACCTCCAACGCGCGACTAATGGTGTTGTGATTCCCGTGCTTTCACCTTTGAGCTTTCACCTTTCACCTATCATCTTTAAACTATCAACCATAAACCCTAAACTTTTTCCTTATCCCTTCTGCCTTTTGCCTTTTGTCTTCTGCCTTCCGCCTGCCCGCACCCCTCTAACTCCCCTAAAGAGGGAGAACCTCCTCCGCGCAACTGATGATGCTGTTGTTCCCCTGTTTCACCTTTGAGCTTTCACCTATCATCTTTAAACTATCAACCATAAACCATAAACTTTCCCCTTATCCCTTCTGCCTTTTGCCTTTTCCCTTATGCCTTCATGCCTTCTGCCTATTCCCTTCTCCCTTAAGATTCGCTCCCGAAAGTCTGTGACTTGCAGTTCTTCCAAACCCGGGAATTTGCTGTTAATGAAGCAATAAAAAAGTCTTCTAATGTGGGCTTATTCCCGTTGCTTTCTCACAGGCCTGAATGATCGCCACAAGTGGAAAAACACTTGAGGCAGGATGCAGGGGATTATTTGGTTAACCGGTTATTTTGTTACCTGGTTAGCGGGTTACTGGGTTACTGGGTTTGTGGGTTACCGGGTTACCTTGTTACATGGCTGATCAATCTTCGCTTAAGCTACGAAGGACAATGAAGCTGAAAGTAAAAAAGAAGAAAGGCAAATGAAAGCACAATGCACCCACTTTTTTTTATTCCTGATCTTATTTTCCCTGAAAGGGTTTAACATTAATAGCCCGGGGTGCCAACCCCGGGTTTTTCATGCCCCATGCACACCGTGGCAACCACATAGTAATATTGAAATACCAACCACCGGCTTGCCACGGAATTACCACCGATTATGAATCTGGTAAATTGAAAAATAAGTCACGCATTTGGAAATGCGCGCCAGACTGCCATTTACAATACACGTCATTATGCCGTGTCTGCCGCAACGCAGTGGAGGAGGAAGGCCGCAGGCCGTAATAATCTGTTGGCAATGAAAAGCTACATCAAGTTTGCAAGGGGAGTAAGGAATAGCCAATAGATCGCTACACTGCGTTCGCGATGACGAACTTCTTAGAAACCATGCTCGCCGAAGCAACCCTAAAAGAAGCACGTCATCACGAAGCCGCAGGCTGTGGTGATCTGTTGGCAACGAATACACTTCAAAGTAGTTAAAATAAGAAGTTTGTCCTTATCCTCATGAACTTTCACTTTTTAGCTCCGTGCTTTCACTCTAACCTATTTTCACTCCCGCAAGTCTGTGACTTGTGGTTATTCCAAACCCGGGAATTTGCTGTTAATGAAGCAATAAAAAAACCTATCATTTTGTTTGCTTTCTCACGGACTGCTTGACCGCCAGGAATAGCTAACAGATCGCCACACTGCGTTCGCAATGACGTGCATGTTGTTATATTGTTTCGGTGCTTCCACCTTTCACCTTTTTAGCCACCAGGATTCCAGGACACAAAGAATACACCAAACCACCCAATGAACTTTCTACTGATTTTCGCTCCCGCAAGTCTGTGACTTGTAGTTCTTCCAAACCCGGGAATTTGCTGCTAATGCAGCAATAAAAAAAAACTGTCTAAATGTTTGTATTCTCAAAGATCTGCATGATCTCTACTTAACAGAAATGTAAGAAAAGCTTCAGCCAAACTTAACTTTTGATTCAGTATTTTTTAAGCTTAATGTGTGTATTTCGCGGATATAAATATAAAAAAAATATGAAGTGGAATATGTATTACTTAATAACTATTATTTTCTTGTTTGGCAGCGCCGTTGCAGGTGCAGAAGAAAGTTTGCAATATCACGATTTTACAGACACGCTTGGAAGCAAATGGGAATTTCCTTATGAGGATGATACACCGTGGAATAAATATGAGAATTATGCGAGAAAAGATGAGAAAATATTTGGAAAAACAATTGCCCGACAATTGACAATGATTGACCATCACTACATTGTTTACTCATCATCTGAAAATGATTATCATCCCAAGATCATAAAACCCGCAATATACAAATCCCTGAATATTTTAAAAAGCCATTATAAGGATCTAATCCGGGACGAGGTTATAACTCCCCGTAAAGCTGAACAAGAATTTCAAACCTACCTGATTAAAGGATATGTATGTTATTCAGAAGAAACAGGGGAAATTGAAGAAATATTGCAGGAGGCTGACTCTGTGGAAGAAATTAAAATTGTATTTGATCAAATAAAACTTGTTAAACCTATTCATTTAAACACAAAAAAACATGAAAACTAAGAGAAAAAACCTTTTATTTACATTGCTGCTGGTACTAATTTCATTACAGATCCTTGCACAAAATGATTTAGGAAAAATTTCCGGAAAGATATTAGATGGAGAAGATAATAATAAACCCCTGATAGGTGCAACTGTATTGGTTAACAACGAGTCTACCGGGTTTCAGACGGGTGCTGTCACCAATGCGAATGGATTGTTTGTTTTGGAAGATTTGCCTCTTGGGGGGCCTTATAATGTTGAAGTAAGCTTTGTTGGCTATACAAAAAAAACATTTAAGGGTATTACATTAAATATGGGTGATCATATTGTATTGCCTGATGTAATACTAACTGCAGAAACTTCAGCGTTAGATGAAGTTGTGATTTCTGATTTTTCGTATAAAAGTAAGCGGGACAGAATTGGTGTTGCAACCAGGATAGATTCTGAGACAATGAGTAAGCTACCTACTACCTCCAGAAACTATCAGGATTTGGCGCAGCTTTCACCTTTGACACGAGGCACAAATATTGCCGGGGCCAGAGGCAACATGAGGGGGCTAACCATTGATGGTGTTTCAAACCGTATGCACATGTTCGGACGTACTGCTGAAGGTGCTTTTCCAGTTTCTATGGAGGCAATCAGGGAGTTTGAGATTGTGACAAATACTTATAGTGTTGCAGATGGGCGCGGCGGCGCAGGCACTATTAAAGCAGTAAGTAAATCAGGTACCAATCAACTCAAAGCCTCAGTTTGGGGTTACTATACCGGAGGCAGTCTGGCAGGTGTTGAGGTGGAAAACGATGATGAAGAATGGAAAAAAGGGGAGAAAGGTGAATATACCAACGCTCAGTATGGCTTTAGTTTAAGTGGACCGCTTGTAAAAGACAAACTCCACTTTTTTGTTGCTTTTGACAGATTCACCCAACAAAAACCCTGGAAGGCATGGGATTTTGAAGGTGAAGGAGCAACTTTGGAAGATGCCGAAAACAACCTGGGTATTACCAAAGAAAACCTTGATATCGTGGTAAACCATTTAGAAAATAATTTTGGAGTACCTGATGTGCAGCAATACGGCACAATGAATGTAAACAGGGTGACAGATAACTTTTTTGCCCGTTTTGACTGGACCATTAATGAAAAGCACCGTTTAATGGCGAGGTATAACTGGCACGTATATATACAACCAGATAAAAAACCAGGGGGCAGCAGAGGCTTATTTAGCGCGCAATATGAAGGTCGCCAACAGGATCACAGCTTCCTTCTCAATTTAAAATCCCGGCTTAGCTATACCATGAATAATGAACTTAAAATAAGCTATATGGATTTTGAACGTCTAGGTGAGAATTTATATCCAAGGGTTCCGGTAGGCATTGCGGTGGTTAATTCTCAATTGCCAAATGGAGATAGCAGGGACGAATATGTGTTTTTTGGCAACCAGTATTGGGCTCCCGAAGTTATTGCTTCTAAAGATTTCCAGTTGATTGATAATTTCTCTTTTGTTTCGGGTAGAACAAGGTTCTTGTTTGGAACAGATTTCCAGTTCAATCATATTAATGATTTGCTTACACATTATCAGCAAGGTGAATTTATATATTATACACTTGAAAACTTACTGAACAACGAACCAGATGAATATAACCGTAAAGTACCTATGACAGACGAAGCTGATGATTTTGTAAATCCTAATATACTAACACTTGGGCTCTACGGTGAAGCATCTTTGGCTGCAACTGAAGATTTAAACCTTACAGCAGGCTTACGATGGGATATGACACATTTACCTGTGGCACCCAAGCCTGATCCTCTATTAGAAAATGAGTTAGGATTAAAAAGTGATGTAACGCCCACAGATCTTAATAACTTTCAACCCAGATTTAACCTTTCATGGGATGTTATGGGAAATGGAACTGACTTTGTGAAAACAGGTTTTGGGTGGTTTGTAAGTGAATTTACCTCGCAAGCCCTCTCTTTTGCCATGATTAACAATGCCGGCAATTTTAAGTCAGTTTCAGCCAGAAAAACAGAAGGTAATATGCCGGAAGCCGATTGGCAAGCATTTTACCAGGATTTTGACAATGTGCCGGGTTATGAAAACTGGTTGGCTCCCCAGGGTATTGATGTAAGTGATATACCTAACTCAGTGCACATTATTGATGAGAGCCTGGAGACTCCGATGACCTTCAAAACCCATATCAGTTATAGTAAGTTCTTCACTAACAGGTTTGTGTTAACTGGTGGTTTCTATTATAACAGAACAAACAATAATTACATGATGGAAAACATGAATTTGAAGGACAATCCTGTATTTACTGTACCGGAGGAAGGTAACAGGGGTATTTATGTTGCTCCATCTGAGATTTTAAGCAATGGGGGTGCCGACTATAATGATGCCCGAAAATCTACAGCATTTAATGAAGTTATGATGTTTACCAATGCTGATTGGGCTAATACAAGTTGGAATGCTGTTATTGAAGCTGCATACAGAATAAAGGATGGTGAAATTAAGGCTTCCTATACTTACGGGCAATCGAAAGGTGGTGTGAGATATAATTCAGGTAACCCTAAAGATAAGTTTTACACCACAACTTCTTATGCCAGCTACCGCGAGAATGCTGCAAATTGGATTGATGATGATGATATGAGACATAAAATAATTGCTACAATACTATCCCCTACCTTTAAAGGTTTCAGCCTGAATATGAATATGCTGTTTTATCAATGGGATCATTTTCATTCTACTGTAAACAGGGATCAAAATGGTGATGATACCCCATTTAGTGATAATGAGGATATGAGCTTTATATTCGATCCGGAAACAGCTCCTGCTGGAATAAGGGAAGATCTGAGATATGTTTGGGATAATACATCGGAAAACTACCGTGAATATCTGGATGAGTTTAAAGGTGGGTTTGCTGAACCTAATGGGGGATTGCAACCCTGGAGAAACAGCGTTGATTTAAGTATTGTGAAAAATATAAAACTGCCTGCAAGCAATAGTATTGAGCTTAGGATTGATATTTTTAACGTTTTAAACCTGCTGAATTATAAATGGGGTGGCTATAATTATGTTACAAACACCCGACTGTATAATATTACCGGCTTTGATTCTGAAACAAATGATTACACATATTCAGTAAACAAAAATGCCGGCAAAATGAGGTACAGAGTGGGTTCAAATGAGCTGTACAGGATTCAGGCAGGAATAAAATACAGATTCCATTAGGTTTAGGTGAAGATCTTCCTGTGGCAATTATTGCACAGGGAGATTTTTTTTGAAAAAATAAAAAAATCCCCAAACATCAAATTCCTGAGTATGGCATTATTAAGAAATTATTTATTTTCTGTTCTTTTTCTCTTCTGCGGAGTTTGTTTAGCAACTACTCCAGGCGGTTTACCCAAATGGGAAAAAGGCATCCTAGACATTCATTTTATCAATACAGGTACTGGAAATTGTATGTTTTCAATTTTACCTGATGGAACGACGTTGCTTATTGATGCAGGTGAGCAAGACCCAACTTCGCCACGGGTACTCTCACCAAGAAACACACCCCGTTTCCCTGACTATTCCCGATTGGGTTACCAAT
>JBEPYD010000235.1:0-6770 GCA_041641575.1 Bacteroidales bacterium | reverse complement strand
TGACGGGCCATGGCTGACGACATGGCAGAGCGTACACCAAATTTTCGTGCCTCATAGCTTGCTGCTGCAACCACCCCCCGTTGCCCATCGCCGCCCACAGCCACCGGCTTTCCTTTTAGCTCCGGGTTATCGCGCTGCTCCACCGATGCATAAAAAGCATCCATATCCACATGAATGATTTTACGAACCGTATCTGAAGGCTTTAACATGGAATTTGCAGCAGGTTAGTGGTTTTGTGGCTTCAGGTTTAATTCTGCTGCTTTTTCAAGCATAAAATTATATGCCTCCTGATATTCGTTATTTATATGGCCATCGAGTATGGCATCTTTAATGGCATTTTTAATAATTCCCACCTCACGGCTGGGAGGTATATCGAGAATTTTCATTATTTCTTCGCCACTCACCGGGGGCTGAAAATTCCTGATGCGGTCTTTTTCTTCTATTTCCTTCAGCTTTTCTCTTACAAGTTGAAAGTTCTGCAGGAAACGGTGTTTGCGCATTTCATTTTTAGAAGTAATATCTGCCTCGCACAGCATCATTAAATCATCAATGTCGTCTCCGGCATCAAAGAGCAGCCTGCGGATAGCAGAGTCTGTAACTTCTTCCTGGGCAAGTACAATGGGTCGCAGGTGTAGCTTTACCAGCCTGGCCACATATTTCATTTTTTGGTCAAGTGGTAATTTTAGCCGTTTAAATATTCTGGGGATCATTTTAGCACCTAAAAACTCATGGCCATGAAATGTCCATCCCTGGTCAGGGTAGTATTTTTTGGTTGCAGGTTTGGCAATATCATGTAAAAGCGCTGTCCACCGTAACCATAGTGAATCTGTCTTCTGTGCCATATTATCAAGCACTTCCAGGGTATGATAAAAATTATCCTTATGTCCGCGACCATTCACCACATCAATCCCTTTCATGGCAGCCAGTTCCGGAAGTATAAAAGGCAACAGGCCTGATTCTTCTAATAATTTAAAACCTTTGGAAGGCAATGGAGAAAGCATAATTTTATTTAGCTCATCGGCAATACGCTCCATGCTCAGTATCTCCATCCTTTCTTTATTATTTCTGATAGCGGCAAAAGTAACCGGATCAATTGCAAAGTCTAACTGCGAACTAAACCGTATGGCCCTTATCATGCGCAACGGATCATCAGAAAAAGTCTGATCGGGGTTCGTGGGGGTGACTATCTTTTTTTGCTCCAGGTGTTGAATACCCCCAAAAGGATCGACAACTTCCCCGTACGTTTCTTCATTCAGACTAATAGCAAGTGCATTTATGGTGAAATCCCTTCTCAACTGATCATCTTCAAGGGAACCATTTTCCACAATGGGTTTACGGGAATTCCGCCGGTACGATTCTTTTCTGGCACCTACAAATTCTATCTCCAGGCCATGCCACTTTAACATGGCTGTTCCAAAGCTTTCAAAGTAATTCACACGGGTATTATTGCCGATTTTTCTGGCTGTTTTTTTTGCAAGGGCAATGCCACTTCCAGCGACCACAATATCAATATCCTTTGATTTTCTGTTGAGCAGACAATCCCTGACATAACCGCCAATTACAAACCCTTTTACTCCCTCTTCTTTCAATACCTCTGATATGATACTGAAAATTTGATCATTAAGACATTTCTTCATATGTAGATATGACAATATTTGTATCTTTATGACAAAATTACAATTTATTCCGCTTAAAAAGTGAGCCTCTGATTTTGGAACACCATTTGCAATTGGAAGAATAGTTGTTTACCTTTATGGTAAATATTTGATAATTAATTAAATTGAATTACAAATCGATAAAACCAAAAATAATGATTGAACATTTGAACCAGGAAACATTCAAAGAAAAAATTTTTAATTTCGAAACCAACAAAGATTGGAAATACGAAGGAGAAAAACCATGTTTAATAGATTTCTACGCTGACTGGTGCCAGCCTTGTAAAATGGTAGCTCCAGTACTGGAAGAACTTGCTGATGAATATGACGGGAAATTGGATATTTACAAAGTAGATACTGAGTCTGAAAAAGACATTGCAGCCATGTTTGGCATTCAAAGTATTCCATCGCTGCTTTTTGTACCTACAGAAGGACAGCCACAAATGGCTATGGGAGCATTGCCAAAAGACACATTTAAAAAGGCATTTAAAGACGTATTAAAAGTTGAATAAACTACGCTTTCTTTCTTCAAAAATAGATGGAAAGTAAAAGCCGGCATTGCGCCGGCTTTTTTTATTTGTTAAAATTTACCATATCTTTGCGCCATACTCTAAGGGGGTGCCCAAATATTACGGGCTGAGATCATACCCTTAGAACCTGATCCGGGTAGTGCCGGCGAAGGGATTATGAGTAGCGAAAATCGCTGCCATTACAGTATTCATTTTTAAACATTTATTTATCATGAAACGAGTAATGCTCTTACTCTCGTTGCAGTGCATGTCAGCATATGTAATGGGACAGTTTTCAATTTCCGGTAAAGTTAATTCCACAGAAGGTGATCCACTTATTGGTGCCACAGTAAGCATCGAGGAAACTTTTAAGGGTACAGTTACCAATGCCTCCGGACAATATCAATTGGGCGGGCTCTCCAGTGGAGAATATGCCGTTACCTACAGTTACATGGGGTTTACTCCGAAAACCATCAACATTCAGGTTTCAGAAAATGTAACAAAAAACATTTCTCTTGAACGGAAACCTTATCTTGCCGATGAAGTAACCGTGATTTCAACCCGTGCCTCTGCAGGTTCTCCGGTAGCGCATACCAATTTAAAAGATGAGGAATTTGAAGATCGTAATCTGGGTCCGGATGTTCCTTACCTGCTCAGCCTTACCCCTTCCTTTGTGGCCTCATCAGATGCAGGTACCGGCATTGGCTACACGAATTTTCGCATCAGGGGCACCAACCAGAATCGCATCAATGTAACCGTAAATGGCATCCCCTTAAATGATGCTGAATCTCATGGGGTATGGTGGGTAAACATGCCGTCCATTGCCACTTCTGTAAACAATATCCAGGTGCAAAGAGGCGTGGGAACTTCAACACACGGTGCTGCAGCCTTTGGTGGCACCATTAACCTGCAAACAACAACATTATCTGCTGAGCCTTATGCTGAAATTCGTTCTTCCGCTGGCTCATATAACACTTTCAATAATAATGTTACCGTTAAAACAGGTCTGCTGAATGATCAGTTCTCTTTTGATATCCGGCTGTCAAAAATCACCTCGGACGGATATATTGACCGTGCCACTGCCGACCTTAAATCTTTTTATACTTCCGGTGCCTGGTACACTGACAAAAGTATTTTAAGGCTCAATATTTTTTCCGGACAGGAGGTTACCTATCAGGCATGGAACGGTGTTCCAGGTGTCAAACTTGCCGGAGATACCGTGGGGATTTTGCGCTATGCTGCGCACAGTGGATTTACTGAAGAACAAACAAATAACCTGCTAAATTCTGATGCAAGAACGTATAACTACTATACTTATGAAAACGAAGTAGATAACTACCAGCAGGATCACTACCAGCTCATTTACACCCTGGAACCCATACGGAATTTGAGCATCAATTCTGCCCTGCATCTCACCCGCGGACGGGGATATTTTGAGCAATTCAGGGAAAATGATGATTTTGCAGCCTATCTGCTTGACCCAATTTTTGTGGGAAGCGATTCCATTATTACCAATAATATGGGTGTGGATCCGGCTTTGGTGGATGAGGGGTATATTACAGGCTCAGACCTGATACGCCGTAAATGGCTCGATAATTATTTTTATGGTGCCACACTTTCTGCTATTTATAAAATGCCCAGAACAGAAATTACCGTGGGCGGAGGATGGAATCAATATGATGGCGACCATTTTGGACGGGTGATATGGACACAATTTGCTTCCAATAGTGAAAAAGGATATGAATGGTATAATGGCAATGGTCTGAAAACTGACTTTAATGTCTATTCCCGTTTGCAATACAAACCGGTAAATACATTGCAATTATTTGCAGATTTGCAATACCGGCAAATTGACTATGAAATAACCGGAATTGATGATGATCTGCGTGATATTTCACAAAATCATTTGTTTTCATTCTTCAATCCTAAAGTAGGGGCTACCTATTTGATAAACCCTTCACAATCTGTGCATTTTCTCTATGGAAGAGCAAACCGTGAACCTACACGAAGCAATTATACGGATGCAGATCCGGAGAGGGGATACCCGGAACCGGAAACGCTCAATGATTATGAACTTGGATACAAGTGGCAATCATTTATGGCAGCTATTGAAGTAAACCTTTATTATATGGATTATGAAGACCAGCTGGTGCAAACCGGGGAAATAAACGATGTAGGCTCACCCATAATGACAAATGTTGAAAACAGTTACCGGAGAGGAATAGAGCTTGTTGCAGGTGTACGCCCTTTTGAACAACTGAACTGGAACTTCAACATCACCTACAGCCAGAACAGAATTCTTGATTTTACGGAATATGTTGATAACTGGGACTATTGGTCTGATCCCGCCGTGGAACCATTTCAGGTAGAAAATAACCTGGGAGAAACAGACATTGCCTTTTCGCCGTCAGTTACCGCGGCCAGTGAACTCAAATATGCCATAGTGGAGAACTTTTCAGTATCACTCTTTACCCATTATGTGGGTAAACAATATATTGATAATACCTCCTCCGATGACCGGGCGCTCGACCCCTACCTGGTGAACAACCTGAACTTCAACTATGCCATTAAACCATCCTTTGCCAAAGAATTAAACTTCACCCTTGAGTTGAGAAATATATTTGATGAAGAATATGAATCTTATGCATGGGTGTATAGATATAAGTTTAATAATGAGCTCTATAAGCTTGATGGTTATTTTCCACAAGCAGGATTTCATCTTCTTGCAGGCGTAAATTTGAAATTTTAATCGAAATGGTTCCATTCCTGCAAGTCAGATGTTGATGCTGATTTGCAGGAATTTTTTTCAAAGGCATTATCTTTACAAGAAAATTTCTATATGCATTCCAGGAATAGTTGGGTAGTGTTACTTTTTTTCATGAGTATCGCTCTTTCTTGCAACCGTAAGGAAGAGACGGAAACCCGTACCGTTTTCCGTTACAATGAATCAAAAGGCATTGCCACCCTTGATCCTGCATTTGCACGTAGCCAAACCATCATTTGGCCTGTAAGCCAGGTATTCAATGGTCTGGTTCAGCTTACAGAAAATCTCACCATAGCCCCCTGCATTGCAAAATCGTGGGAAATTTCAGAAGATGGCCTTACTTACACCTTCACTTTGCGTGATGATGTTTTCTTTCATGAAAGTGTAGTTTTTGGACCGGATAAATCCCGTAAGGTAGTGGCCGGTGATGTTGTTTACAGCCTTCATCGTATCTCCGACCCGGGTACCGCCAGTCCCGGGGCATGGATATTTAATGTACTCAATAAAAATGCTACACCTGATGGAAAGGGAATGGAGGCTGTGAATGATACGACTGTACGTATTTATCTGAGCAAACCATTTCCAGGCTTTTTGGGTGTGCTCTCCATGCAGTATTGTTCTGTTGTCCCAAAAGAAGCCATACAGGAATATGGAAAAGGATTCCGCAACCATCCCGTGGGCACGGGGCCTTTTAAATTCAAGTATTGGCGGGAGGGAGAGAAACTCGTACTTGTGAAAAATCCGCTTTATTTTGAAACTGATAGTGCAGGTAAATCTCTGCCTTATATTGATGCCATCGCCATTACCTTTATTGCCGATAAGCAATCAGAATTCATGGAGTTTATCAAAGGAGAAATCGATTTTTTAAGCGGGGTACATGCGGCCTACAAAGACGAGCTGGTGACCCGTTCGGGAAAGCTAAACCCTAAATATGAAGGTAGCTTTACCATGTCTAAAACCCCTTACCTGAACACGGAATACCTGGGCATTGTGCAGGATTCATCCATGGCTATAATGGAAAACAGTCCTTTGAACCAGCGGAAAGTGAGGCTTGCTATTAATTACGGCTTCAATAGGGATAAAATGATGCTCTATTTGCGCAGCAATATCGGAAACCCTGCTCATTCCGGTTTTGCCCCCAAAGGACTTCCTTCCTTCAATCCTGAAAAGGTAAAGGGATATAACTATAATCCTGATACGGCACGCATCTTGCTTCGGGAGGCGGGTTACCCCAATGGCGAGGGACTTAAACCTGTAACCCTGACCACTACAAGCGATTACCTGGACTTGTGTGAATACATCCAGCATGAGCTGGCACAGATTGGCATCCCTATAAATATTGAGGTAAGCACGGGCGCTACTTTCCGTGAAATGGTTTCCATGGCTAAAGTAAATTTTTTTCGCGGATCCTGGATAGCCGATTACCCGGATGCTGAAAATTATTATGCCTTGTTTTATTCTGAAAACAAAAGTCCAGGCGGCCCTAACTATACCCGCTTTGATAGTGAAAGCTTTGACCAGCTATATACCCGTTCCCTATTGGTTAATCAAGATTCTATCAGGTATAAATTATACCATCAAATGGAACGCATCATTCTAAATGAAGCGCTGGTAGTGCCCTTGTATTATGATGAGGTGGTGAGATTTACCCAAAACAGAATTCAAAATTTCCAGGGTAATCCATTAAATATGCTAATTCTTAAAAATGTAGTTATATATAAATGAATAGTTTTTTTATTTGTTTATTAAATGATTCAAGCTATTGGTTTTAACAGAAGTAAACATATATTTGTACTCTTAAATTAATGCTAAGCTAACTGAAAAACAATGTACAGACAACTT
>JBEPYD010000234.1:0-6785 GCA_041641575.1 Bacteroidales bacterium | reverse complement strand
GGCATGTGTGGCAAGAATAGTACCGTTTCCGGGAAGCGCCAATCCGAGGGCTTCGTTCAGACAATTCATAGAATTAGCCGTAAACATACCGGAGCATGAACCACAGGTGGGACAGGCTAGTTTTTCCACCATGGCTATCCGTTCATCAGAAACAGAAGGATCGGCAGCAAGTACCATGGCATCAACGAGGTCGAACTTTTCCTCACCATTCTGGCCGGCCTCCATGGGACCACCGGATACAAATATGGTTGGAATGTTCAACCGCATGGCAGCCATAAGCATTCCGGGCGTTATCTTGTCGCAATTTGAAATGCATATCATGGCATCTACCTTGTGGGCATTAACCATATATTCAACACTATCGGCAATTACATCGCGAGAAGGAAGAGAGTAAAGCATTCCATCGTGCCCCATGGCAATGCCATCGTCAACAGCAATGGTATTGAATTCAGCAGCATAACAACCGTTTTGCTGTATCATATGCTTCACCTGCTGACCAATGCCATGCAAGTGTGCATGACCCGGAACAAATTGTGTAAAAGAATTCACGATAGCAACGATGGGCTGTCCGATCTGTTCCTCTTTCATGCCGGTAGCACGCCATAAGCTACGTGCTCCTGCCATTTTCCGCCCCTGTGTTGTAGTGGCGCTTCGTAAAATTCCTTTTTTTGTTGCCGTTTCAGCCATTTTTGTAAACCTAATTAATTAAAAGAGCCTTTCCCTGGTTGTGAGAAAGGCTCTTAATAATATTATTATTTAAGCTATACCATTCTCACCTCGTTGTGTCTAACAAGACCACGACTACGATAAGGACTAGAATGGAAATTAAATTCTTCATAAAAAATAACTTGTAGTTTGTTTCAATCAACGAATTTTATCAGATCAAAAACAACTATGTTTTACAACAGCAAATATATGCAATAATTAAATAAAACAAAACATTTCGTAATTTAATTTCATTTTAAATAAATTTTTTTTCAAAAATAGCTGTACAAGGCATGTCTGGATGGCAATAACAGGAAAGATCAGGAATTAAATTCCGGTCGTGAATTACCCCATAGAATAAAAGCGAATAACAGGGCTCCAATAACAGAGTATAAGTTTTGGTTTAATTCAAATATCTCATAAAAGGTGAGCGAGGGGAAAACGCTCTTCTGGAAGGAGAAATGTATAAATATACATGAGATGCTAATGAGAAGGAGTGTGCTGAGAAGGTTGTGAACCAGGTTAAGTGTTTTGTGCTTTTCCATCGCTTAGTGTATGTTTATTTTGACGAATGAACACCAAACTTACACCAAAGGAATATAACATGCAACTAACAGCATCTATTTAGAGACTTTCTATCTTAAAACAATGATTAAAAAAGCTTACAGGGAGGAATAAAAAAATGGGTAAGCTACTTATATCGCACCGCTACAACCGCCTACCCTTGCTTCCTTCCGGACCTGGGGGAGTTCAGCAGGAGCTGGTCGTATAAGACTTACCCGCCACAAAAGTAAAAACTTTTTTGATACTACACAAAGATTATTGAAAGAATAAATATTGTATATGATATTCGGCTTTTCGACAAAGTAAATTTAGGAAAACCTCTTATATTTGCGCATAACTAATCTTAAAACGTATTAAAATGGAAAACAAACCAAATGTTTGGAAAAGCGGAATGAATTTCGGTGCATTGCTTGGACTGGCGATGGTTATTTACTCACTTATTGTTTGGTTTCTGGGAGCCACAAACAATACGACTGCCAGTATTATCAGCTGGGTAATCATGCTCGGGGGTATCGTCTACGCCATGATCTATTACAGAAATACTGTATTAGGGAGAACCATGACCTATGGTCAATCCGTTGGAATTGGTACCTTAACAGCCTTCTTTGCATCCATTATTTCCGGTTTTTTTACTTTTATCTTGATTAAATATATTGATCCGGGCATTTTGGAGGAGGCTATGTTGACTATGGAGGAAAAAATGCTTGAGCAAGGGATGGATCCTGACATGGTTGAACAACAAATGGAAATGTCCGAGAGATTTACAGGTCCGTTAACTACTTTACTTGGGTCAGTATTTGGAGGAACGTTAATAGGCTTGATTTTTTCATTAATTGCATCCATTTTCACTAAAAGAGAACCTAATCCATTCGAAGACGGAACAAATCAATAACATACATAAACAGCATAGATTAATTGCATGGATATTTCCATAATTGTACCACTGCTAAACGAGGAGGAGTCGTTAAGAGAACTTACAGACTGGATAGACAGGGTGGCTGCAAACAAAGGTTACACCTATGAGGTAATTCTAGTGGATGATGGCAGTACAGACCGTAGCTGGGATCTGATTGAAGAATTATCTGCCAAAAATAATTCCATAAAAGGCATAAAATTCAGGCGCAATTACGGCAAATCAGCAGCATTATTCTGCGGGTTTGCCGATGCAGCGGGAGATGTTGTAATCACCATGGATGCGGACCTGCAGGACAGTCCCGATGAAATACCTGTGCTTTATGATAAAATTAAAGCGGAAGGATATGACCTGGTGTCGGGGTGGAAGAAAAAGCGTTACGACCCGATATCCAAAACCCTTCCCAGCAAGTTTTTTAATGGCACCGCCCGCATGGTGACGGGTATAAAGTTGCATGATTTTAATTGTGGGCTGAAAGCATACCGGAGAGATGTTATAAAAAGCATTGAAGTATATGGTGAAATGCACCGATATATCCCGGTACTGGCAAAAAAAGCTGGTTTTACCAACATTGGTGAAGTGCCTGTACAGCATCAAAAACGTAAGTATGGCGTTACAAAATTTGGCCTGGAACGCTTTATCAATGGTTTTCTTGATTTGCTATCCATTATGTTTATTTCCAGGTTTGGGAAAAAACCCATGCACATGTTTGGGTTGCTGGGTACGCTGATGTTCGCCATTGGATTTTTAGCTTCTGCCTGGCTTGGTTTACAAAAATTAATTTATCTCCAACAGGGGATTACAGCACGGCTTGTTACAGACAGTCCTTACTTTTATCTTGCCTTAACCAGCATGATTCTGGGTACCCAGCTATTTGTGGCTGGTTTTTTGGGGGAACTGATCAGCCGTTCATCATCTGACAGAAATTTTTATCACATCGATCAAAAAATTCTTTTATAAATAGTGAAGATATTTATCACTGCTCCTGCCTTTCCGTTAAGGGGAGGTATTGCAAATTTCTCTGAGGCACTGGCCTTTTCTCTTATTCAACAAGGGCATTTGGTTGAAATAGCGTCTTATACCTTACAATACCCGGCAGTTTTTTTCCCGGGAAAAACACAATTTACTGACGGAGAGGCTCCGGAGGGATTTAAGATTACGCCATTGATTAGTTCCGTGAATCCCATAAGTTGGTGGAAGACAAGTGAATATATTTTGAGAGCCCGGCCTGATTTGTGTGTCATCATGTATTGGATGCCATTTATGGCTCCGGCCCTGGGAACCATCATTAAAAAAATAAAACGGAAAAATCCCGGGATTCATTTTATGATTGTTGCGCATAACATCATTCCGCATGAAACGTTTCCGCTTACCCGTCAGCTTATTCGATACCTTACACATAAGGCAGACTCTTATGTTACACTTTCCGGTTCAGTGAAAGAGGATCTTGAAAAGATTGCTCCGGGCAAGCCGGTAAAGCACCTTTTTCATCCTGTTTACAGTATTTTCGGTGAGAAACAGGAAAAAAAAGTAGCCCGTGCTATTCTCGACCTCGATTTTGAAGGTAAATACCTTTTGTTCTTTGGAATAGTAAGAAAATACAAAGGCCTGGAGCTACTGCTAAGGGCCATGAACAATTCCAAACTCAAGGACTTGCAGGTTAAGCTGATTGTAGCCGGGGAATTTTACGATCCCGTGGAGGAATATATGAGCCTGGTTAAGGAATTGCACCTGGAAAACAATGTTGTCATCATCAATAAATTTATCAGGCAGGAAGATGTAAAAAATTACTTTGCCGCAGCCGATTTAATTGTACAACCTTATTTAACGGCAACCCAAAGCGGGGTAACCCAAATTGCCTATCATTTTGAAAAACCAATTTTGGTAACCAATGTAGGGGGGCTTGGCGAAATTGTTCCCCACAAAAAGGCCGGATATGTTGCAGAAGTAGATGCGGAAGATATTTCCCGGTGTATTGTTGATTTTTATACCAACAGCCGGGAAGAAACCTTTATAAAGCAGGTACAACAAGAGAAAAAACGCTTTACCTGGGAACATTTCAGCAGTGAAATTATTGCCATGGTAAAATCATAAGGTTCTGTTTACAGCTAATTCAGACGGTTCCAAAAGAAAGTGAAAATTCTTCTTTTCCTTCAATAGGTGTCATGGTAAAAGGTTCATCTTGTTGAAGTTGAATTCCTGTATTTTTAGCCGATTTCTGCAACAGTTCAAAAATGGGCGGATAACTCTCAGAGTCAGTCTCCGTATTGAAATGCACATGAAAAATGTGCGATTCTTTGCCATCAAAACGCAATAAAAAAACTGCAGGACTGGCAAACACAAGATCATCATAGAAGTATCCCAGTTCAAAATCAGCTTTTTCCATTAACTCAATGGCTTTGTCGAGGGGCTTAAAAGAAATTTTCGATTGCATAAGATTATTTTATTAATTAAATATCTGTAGATCAGTAAAGGATTGTATTTCAATTTTGACAACCATGATGATTGTTGTCACTTAGCTCCTGCTTGTAAAAATTCATCCCTTTTTTACTTACTCCTGCTAATTTCAAGTATACTAGCATGGAGATTTCATTATATCAAAATATTTTAGTTACATGAAGTAGAGCACGTATTACATGCATCTGATTCACACGATGATGGAGGTAAAACATCCTCTTTTTGCAAGGGTTTTAGCTTGTTTTGCAAAAGCATGCGCAGATTTTCATCAATACTGGTTCCGTTGGGTATATACACGGGTATATTTTGCGTGCGCAGAATATTGTAGGCCATAGGTTTTACACCGGCAGTAAGAATAGTATCAAAAGGTTTGTTTGCCCCCATGGCAAAGGACTGCAGGATGTCGGCGCGGGAGTAAAAAATTTTTGACCCTGTAAAAGAATTGCAGATACAATATGCCCTTGCATTAAAAAAGTCCGGGTAAATTTCTGCGTTATGCTCTGTTGGCGTAATGGCAATACATACTTTCATGATAACAGCATTTGGTTAACTATTAATTCTACCTGATTGTAATATTATCGTGCAAATACTACAAAATTGTAGGAAATATACATTCCTAATCAGGCAATAAATCATAACAGGATGCTTTAATCATCAGTTTAACAGCCACTTATATAAAAAGCGTGATGCTGCATCAAGTACCCTGTTAAAATAAAGCAGGCCAATGTTATGCCAAAAGAAGTATGTTATTGATTAAATGCGCGTTATAAAATATTACTGCGATTTAAGCTGTATTTTCGCCTCTTCCATTTGTGATAGTTTTTCCTCAGGTGTAGGGGGATAACCAACACTTATTTTCTCCAGGGCCTTCACTACGATATCACTAATAACTGCCCGGGAAACCCATTTTTTATCAGCCGGAATCATATACCAGGGGGCAAAAAAGGAAGAAGTCTGCTGAAAAGCTTTTTCATAATATTGCATATAATCATCCCAGTGTTCTCGCTCCTGGATGTCTTTATATTCAAACTTCCAATGCTTGTCGGGCCGGCGAATGCGGCGTAAAAAGCGGTCTTTCTGTTTGGCGTGCGAAAGATTCATGTAAAATTTTAGAATTACAAAGCCATTTCTTGAAAGGTATTCTTCCATGTTGTTAATACTGTTGTAACGGGCGTCCCAGAACTCTTCACCAATATCCTCAACATCTCTGACTCCGGGCAGGCCTTGCTTTACAATAAACTCAGGATGAACCCGGGTAGTAACCACCTCTTCGTAGTATGAACGGTTAAAAATGCCAATTTCGCCCCTGTTGGGTAAATGAATATAGGCTTTACGCAAAAAATCCTGCTTTTTTTCGAGTTCTGTGGGCTCTTTAAAATCCTTCATACGTGTGATCTGTGGACGCACCCTGCGAAAAATATGCTTCATGGCGCTGTCTTTGCCAGAGGCATCCATGCCTTGCAAAACAATCAATAAGCCATGCATTTCTGAAGCATTGAGCATGTCAGTGATATCCTGAATTTTCTTGCGGTTTTCTTTTAAAATGGCATGTCCACGTTTAGAATTCTCTATGCCAAATTCAGAAGCAGGATCAAAATCGCGCAGACTGCTGCGAACAGCTGGTTTTAAGATGAGATTGTCGTGTGCATGCATATTTTCTTTGTTTGGTTGGATTAAAGCATCTTTGAAACTTGACTTACAATTGCATTAAGTTTACAATATGCATGAGGGATTGTTCAAAGTTTTGTAAATATGATAGTGGTAAAAGGACTTCACTATTGAAAAGATTGGCACTACCCTTATTTTAGTGGTTAAATATTTTTACAGAACCTAAAATACTGTTTAAATATAGTTTCAAATGTGGTTGAAATGTGGTTGAAATATTGTTTAAATGTTGCTTCTTTTGATTGACGCAATATAGTTGCTCATTTTTACCGATAGTTTTTTTGCTTTTTTCGAAATACTTTCAAATGCCTCCTTCCTTAGGTATCCTAATTCAAAAGCTATCTCTGTTTGGCAAACAATTTCCATTAATGGGTTAAAAGATATATTAATAAAATGTATTTTCTTCTGGTAACCATTCCTGCTTGTTCCTTCTGCAATATTAGAGGCAACTGAAACTGCTGCTTTATTTATTTGCTGTACA
>JBEPYD010000233.1:0-6787 GCA_041641575.1 Bacteroidales bacterium | reverse complement strand
TCCCAGTGAATTGGCTGAAGCCGCATATACTATTACAGGTTTAACGGGTAGAACGCAAAATGCTTCACTTGTTAATGCCTGGCCAAATCCTGTTACAGACTACTGTAAAATTGAAATCACAAATACATATCGTGGCAGCTACACCATTAATTTACGCGACCTCTCCGGAAAATTAATACACAGTGCCTACGAGCATAAAAACGAACCAACAACCTCTTACATGATGGTTACAAAAAATCTACATCAGGGAATTTATTTGGTTGAAGTCATTATGGATGGTACACGATACAACATAAAGCTAATTAAATAGCATTTTTAAAATTTGAAGTGATTAATTAGATGGGTTTTGCTGTGCGCTTAGGCTAGAGCCTCGGGCGCAAGCAAAACCCTTAAATAAGAACCCTGTAAGGATAAAAGAAATACCTTACAATCATAGAAGTACATAAATGAATGATAATATTATCTTAAACGAATTTATCGTATGAAAAAAAATTACGTACTATTATTATTAGCTTTATTTCCAATGCTATTATACGGACAGATAAACTGGTATGATCAGGAAATAATAACCGCTGATGCTACTGTAAAGGAAGAACATCCAAATCAAAATTTTAACAATGAGAGCGAAACCGATGGTTGTGGAAGGACATGGAAGCGTCTTTATGTAAGGGATACAATTAATGCATCTCAGGAGACATTCTTAAAGGTTGATATTTCAGGTTTATCGGCATATATTACTCGCCAGCTACGCCTTAGAGGAACCCAAAACAGAGAAAATACACACGCTTACTTAATAGAGGTCTACGGAAGTCGCGATGTGAGCTGGAAAGAATCCACCATTACATGGGATAATTCCCGGAACATAGCATTAACAGATGAACCCATAGCATGGTACAATCTTAATCTTCATTCGTGGAATGGCAAATATGTGAATTTTAATGATCAAGGATTTTATGATTTCATTAGTGCAGCCATCACCGATGGTGATGAAAGTATCACCTTGGTTTTAAAATCAGCTGAAATAAATTCAAAAAATACGGCCTTTTTTTATTCCCTTGAGCAACCGATGGCATTTTGGTGTAGCGGCGGAGAAGATATGTGGGATCAGTTACCAAAACCAACAATCAGAACTTCTGCCAGTTCATTTCAGCAGGAAGCAGATGCTACTGTAAGAGAAAGTGTACCTGATGGAAATTATGGTAAAGATAATAGCCTGGATGTTTTAATGAGTGCCTTTGGTGAGAACAGGAAAAGTTACCTGCGCTTTAGCCTGGAAAATATTACAGGCTTTATCTCAGGCGCCTCACTACATTTTCAGGGCAAGCAAGCTTCTGGTAGTCAGGATCCTTATTACATTAGTGTTTATTCAACTCCATCAAACTGGAATGAGGATAGCATTACATGGAATAATGCTCCTGCTCAGGGACATACCGCTTTGGCATCAGTAAATGTAAACACAAATCAAAAGTTATGGTGGGAATTCTCAGGTTCTAAATTAACAGAGATTATTAATTCTGCCTTGCTTCTGAACCGTGATAGCGTATCATTTGTTTTAGCCTCTTCCTCTTCTGCTTTTTCTGAGGTATGGTTTCAATCTCATGAACTGGATGATGATTGTGGTATCGAATTTCAGTTTGTTCCCTCTGTAGTTGATGCTCCTGTATTGTCGCCTTCCTCTGGAAGTAACTTTGAAGACTCAGTTCAAATTACCATGGTGGCTGAGGAGGCTGATAGAATATATTATACCAAAGACGGTAGCGAACCTACTGCATTAGATAGTTTATATTCAGAACCTGTATGGATAAAAAGTAATACTTCAATAAAAGCCAGGGCTTTTAAAAACGGTTTTCCTTCAAAAGACTATGCATCTGAAACTTATGAATTCTCTAGTATTTACGTTTCGCCTGTAGTAATTGAACCTGCTGGTGGCACATATACAGATTCTGTACTTGTTAATTTCAGCGGTGAATCGAATGCCACACTTTTTTTTACAACCGACGGTGTAGAACCGGATAACAACGCCTTAGTCTATACAGAGCCCTTCTGGATTTATAATGATACTGATATAAAAGCAATTGCCTATAAAAATGGTTTTTATTCAGACCAAATCACTTCAGCTTCATTTGTTATTGAGAAAAGTGTTGATATATCACTTCAAACATCAACAACACCTGTAACCATTTATCCTAATCCTGTGACGAACAACTTTTTCCTGATAATAGATGGTAATGCACACCATTTGAAGGCTGTTGTAACAAACATTCACGGCAAGGTGTTGCTTACCGAATCAGCTCAAAATACAAACAGAATGCTAATTTCATTAGATGGTATTCCCTTAGGTATTTATACTGTTAGTGTATACAGGAATGACGAATGGTACGGTAACCATATCATAATTAAAAACTAACTTATTTTAATTAACTAAAAAACTGCTAATTATGAAGAATTTCTACAATTGTCAATTTTTATTGAGTTGGATTTTTGTGTTTTTTGCATGCGCTTTTAGTTTAAAAGGGCAGAAATTAATCATCACTGATTCGCAAACTATAAGTGGCACTTACGACACTGTTTATATTCAGGAGGGAGGTATTGCTATATTATCCGATACATTAATAGTAAATGACCTGATTGAAGTTGAAACAGGAGGGACCCTGGATGTGGATACTTTTGGCTTAAAGGGAGCAGGAGCCTTAAACATTAACAATGAAGCAAATCTTGTTTTTAAAGGTACTTCAGATGGGTTTATAATGCTTACCGGTAGTGTAAGTATTAGCAATTTTGTGAATTACGTGCTTAACGGGACGGAAACACAGGATATTTCAAACTTCCCTTATCAAATGCGTACCATATTACTTAATAATCCTGCCGGATTGATTAGTTCCGGAAAACTTATTCACAAGTCCGTAACTATTTCTCAGGGCGCTTTTAACTTTCAGGGAGGAAGATTAAAGTTTGGTGAAAATAACAATGATGTACAGGATACGGTTACCTTTACTAATAATTCTCCTGAAACACACAACTTCTCCGTTCGTTTTGAAAAACAGGATCAGGTTTTTTTGGTAAACGGAACCCATAAACTTACCTTAAAAAATGTGGATTCACAAGATGCAAGATGTGAAGTATTAATGTATGTTGATGTTGATTTATTAGGAGATCAAAGATTTGAAAAAGGCTCATTTTTTAACCTCAATGGAAATACATTAACATTACGGTCTGGTTTTGATGGCTTTAATGGTTATGGAGACCCATGGTATTTTTTAGCCGGTGGAGGAGGTTCCATAGTTCAGGAATTATCCGGCACCTCATTTAGTTTCGACTATCCTTTAATAACCCGGGAAAGTGATCCACAATCTTTTAAAAGAGTAAAAGTGAATTTTTCAGCTGATGCGGTAGGAGCGGATGCAAGTTTTACACTTACTTTAAATGATAATGAACATCCGGAAGCTCTTGGCACAATTACCACCGATTATATTACAACCTACCTGGATATAAATTTTGCAGATATTACAAATCCAGCTATGGATGTGGAATTTAATTATTTAGATACAGATATTGTAGGTAATGAAAATAATTTTGCTTTAGCGTTTCACAATGGAACAGAATGGATCATACCGGATGGGGAAGTATTACCTGTTGCTAATCTGTTGCAGGTTTACAACATAACTTCTAATGGTGCTTTAACAGCGGGCAGATTCCTTGGGCTTGATGTTATTCCATGCCCCACACCGGAGCTTCTAATCGCAAATAATATTACTTTCAATGAAGCTGATCTCTCATGGCAGGTATGGAAGCCTGAGGCAATTTCTGATTATAAGCTTGAGTATAAAACACTCGCAGATGCTTCCTGGACAAGTATAGATGCCATAACTACAAATAGCTATACGGTTTCGGGGCTAGCTGATGATACCCAATATGAATGGAAGGTATCTGCTACATGTACTTCTGATTATACGCCTGCATCAGAAATCAGTAAACCGGATACTTTCACAACACAACTTGATAATGGCTGTATGGCCCCGGTTGGTCTTTTCCTGGATTCTATAACCTCTGGTTTTGCATATATTAGTTGGG
This sequence comes from Bacteroidales bacterium, assembly GCA_041641575.1. Lineage (GTDB taxonomy): Bacteria > Bacteroidota > Bacteroidia > Bacteroidales > JBEPYD01 > JBEPYD01. The sequence continues at coordinate 2,716 of JBEPYD010000233.1, read as the reverse complement.
AAACTGTTACAGGTGCTTCAGCTTACCAGTTGGAATATCTTGATGAGAGTGTAGGCGTTTGGAACGTATTGAATGTGACTGATTCTAAACTTGCACTACCCGTGGAAAATGAAAAAAGTTATAATGTGCGTCTTAAAACAGAATGTGATGCTATTCATTCTAATGACTATTCAGCAACTTTGAATTTTCTTTCATACATAGAGGGATTTGATAAAAATACTAACAATCTTTACATCTCTACGGTAAGGGATGTACCTACCATAATAGAATTTGAAAATATTTTTATACAGGATAATGGAAATGCCACTCTTACAGAAGATATTACAGTTGGAAACAGTATTGTTGTAGAAGATGGAGGGCGTTTAAATACCGGTGCTTTTCACGTATATGGTAATAGCTTTATACTGGAGGACGCTGGTACCCTGGGGATAGGACATGCCAATGGAATTTTTAAATTAGATAATAAAGGAAATATACAAACAACTATAAGATTTTTTTCAGAAAATGCGATTTATGAATATAATGGTACTGCAGATCAAAATGCCGGCGATGCTTTAAATCAATATGCCAAATTGATTGTAAATACCATCGGGAAATTAGATTTGGGAAAAAGACCCACCCTGCGCAATTATATCCAAATCAATTCCGGACAGTTGGTATCTGATTTAAATTCATACGTGTGGAGTGATATCATTATTGAAAATAATGCCCAGCCAGAAGCAACAGCTTTGTTAGAAAAAATAACTACCAGAAATGACGGTATTGTAATTACACTGCAAGGAACCAGTCCTGTGATTTTAGATTTGCATTTTGATAAAGAGGCTACTGCTGAAGCCTATACTGATATAATTGTGAATAAAATCACCTCCTACAGGGGGCAAAGAGGAAAGCTCTTCTTGAATAATGCAGATTTAATTTTTCAACCCGCATATGAATTTGGAGTGGATAAGGTATTTTTCGATAAAAACTCCCGGTTTATTCAGTTAGTAGACCTTACATTGGTTAATAACACACAGATATACGATCGCTTTCATGATTCTGAGGGCAATTCAGTAAAGTATGAATTTACACTTACTGCTTTAGATAGTTCTGACCCTGATGCAGGTATAAAATTTAATGTAGTACCGCGCTCACACCCGCAAAGAGGTGGAGCCTTAAATTTTATTGATTCTTATTTGGTGTTGGAAGCGTTAAATATTAATTCATTTAGCGCAGATGCTGACTTATATTATAATCCAGATCAGATTGTAGGTGATGAGTCGGCATTATTGGCAGGATATTATCATAGTGATGCGTGGGATTATGCCATAGCTACCCTCGACACTACAAATAATATAATAAATGCAACCGGAATAACTGAAAATGGAGCGCTTACTGCTGGATACGATTTTTCTCTTGCAGCCATGGATTGTGCCATTCCATTGAATTTGGATACATCAAATATAGATTACCAGGGGGCAACACTCACATGGAATGAAGTTTCAGAGGGTGTAGACCAGTATATGATTCGTTACCGGAAAACTGATGATGCTGATACCAGCTGGATATATGAAGAGATAAGCGGAACCTCATCTCTGACACTGTCCGGTCTCCATTATGACCAACAATATGAATGGCAGGTGCAAACATTATGTGTGCCCGGTTATTATGCAGAATCGGGATTCTCTGTAGCGGATACCTTTATTACTGCTCCATTGAAAGAATGTAATACACCAGTTGGATTAACATCAGATGCGGTTACTTCTCAAACGGTTGAACTTTTCTGGTTGCCTGTTGAGGGTGCACAGGCTTATACTTTGCAGTACCAGGCTAACGGTGAACTCGGATGGAATACGGTGCAGGCAGATGATCAACTGCTTGTGCAGCTGGCCAATCTGAATGCCTCCACCAATTATGTATGGCGTGTCCGCTCTGCTTGTGAGGCAGGTTATTACGAAACCTCTCCATATACAGTTGTTCCCAAAAATTTCACAACAACACCACCATGCGATACAGCCAGTGGGCTTTTTGCTGATAATATCTCATATTATGCTGTCAACCTGAATTGGACACCAGTGGCTTCACTTGATAGTCAGCAAATAAGGTTTTCAGTAGCAGATGAATCGATCTGGAATTATATTTCAGGGATTGAGGGGAGTATGGATCAATACCAAACCGATGATATATTGCTACCTGAAACTACTTACCATTGGCAAATACAAAACTTTTGTAACAATGGAGGTGTTTCTCCCTATTCTACAATTACTGCTTTCACCACATTGCCAGAACCCTCATGTAATGTACCCGTAAATTTAACCCATAGTGTTACAACTACTACGGCTGATTTCAGCTGGACTTCTGGTGAAAGCACAGCTACTGAGCTATCATGGTTATTTGGCTACCGGGTAAAAGGAGAGACGGATTTTACAATAATTACAACAAATCTGCCTGAAACATCACTTACAGGTCTCATGGAAGGAACAATTTATGAGTGGAAGGTTAAAACCAATTGTGATGGATCAGGTTATGCATGGGAAAGCTCAGGCTGGACAGCGCCGCAGAAATTTACCACCTGGCTTACCTGCAACACTGTACCTGAAGGGCTTGTAGCAGTTGTGAATGGCTGGTGTTCAGCAGCGCTTTCGTGGAATGCCATTGCAGGCATTACAAAATATGAAATGCGTTATCGTAAATCAGGTGAAACCGAATGGACATATAAAACACTTGGAAGCAAAAA
>JBEPYD010000232.1:0-6799 GCA_041641575.1 Bacteroidales bacterium | reverse complement strand
AACAATATTTAAAAAAACGAATAATTAACGTAGTTTTGAAACAAGGAATTATGCACGCTTATTTGCCATTTTTGATGTACTGCTATTTTCTAAAATTGATGCACAGCTAATTTCCATTTTTGATGTACATTGGCTTTCTGGTAACAGAAAAGGAAAGGAAGAAAGTTACATGCTCACAGCTACAAGCTATAAGTTGTTCAAGGTTCAGCGTTTCGGGTTCAGAAACTTCAGAAATCAAAAATCATCATTCGATATTCAATATTCAAATACAGGAAGTAGCAAGTCACAAGTTTCCAGTAACAAGTTTAACCCACATTGCAGGATAAATTCATTAACTCTTTGATTTTAAGAGGTGTCATTTTTAAAATTTTCTGCAGGTAGTACTACAGATTTTTTTTGGTAGAAGGGTGCATCTCTGTACTTCATCAGTTTATAGATGTTTTTTACTTTTTGGGTCGGCTCAGTACATTTTCTTATTGTTATGGTTTGATCATCAATATTTTTAACCGATGTTGTAACACATTTTTGGGTGTTCATTACCCGTACTATTTCTTTCCAATCACGATTATGCCCCTGTTGCTTTAGTTGGTATCTTATAGTGGCCACAAGCCAATAAGCCAATAGCCCGAGGTGTAAATGTGCCATACTGGCCCCATCGGTTTTATGATAGACAGGGCGTAAATCCAAATCTGTTTTTAGTACCCTAAAGGTGTATTCTATCTCTCTGATAATATTGTAAATGGACCAAAAAGCCTTTTCATCTTTTTCATCTAAAGTGGTCCGTAAAAAATATATGCCGGCTTTTTTATCCGGGTCTTCCCCCTTTTTGTGCGTACAAATTATAGAGGTGGCATTCCCTTCACCATTGTCCTTTACTGTTATATCGTAGTATTTGTGCACTGTAGGGTATTTTTGTTTTAACCTGCCTATGCGCTCATATACTTTTTCAAGTTTTTTGGTCCCACCTTTTTTTACTGCCCCTTCGTTAATGTTTTGTATCCCTTCTTCGAAGCGTTGCGACAATAAACCATTCATGCTATTTTCTTTGAATGCCTTGGCCTTGCTTTTTACCCATAGGTAGTTGTCGTTGCCGTCCCCATCAGTTTTTACTTTCCTTAATTCCAAGGGTTGATCTTTTTTGTCTTTTATTTCTACCGGGGTGCTTGTTGTATCGGCCCGGTAATTTTTTAGGTTTGAACGCGATACGCACATATAGTCGTGCCCTTTCTTTTTTAATAACTTTAAGTTATCATCGGTAGCTATCCCTGCATCTAACACCACTAAAGGCTTTCTGCCCGAAAATGATGTTCTGGTGCTCAAAGCATCTACCATTTTTTCCAGCGTTTTGCAATCTGCCATATTCCCCTCAAATATATTTGAGTATTTTAAAAAGCCTTCGGGGTTTATTACCAGTGCCAAAACTATTAGTTTTGCATCTGTGCGTTTTTCTTTGCTCCTGCCAAATTTGGCTTTTTTGCTGTTTTGCATTTGTCCCTCAAAGTAAGTGTTGGTCAAATCATAAATTATTATTTTATCCTCTAAATCAAAAAGCTCGTTTGTCCGTTTCGACAAGTGGCCCTCCAACCCATCCTTTATTGAATATAGCCGGTGGGATATCCTATAAAGCTTGTCTTTTGTGACCTTATCCATGTCATACCCGGTCAACTCGCAAACAGCTGAATTTTCTTTGATAAAAGAAACAGTTTTTAACTCGGATGCCGGGTATACCGCCCGGCTTATGATATGGGTGGTTGCAAGGGAAATATCGTTTTGTGGCCAACCTTGTTTTTGCAAAAAACCTACTATGCCCAATTGATCAAAGGCTTGTTTGCAAAGCCATTCTGCCCCTGCTTCACGGGCATCTTTATTCTTAAGGGATGAAAGATCAACGGTTTGAAAGTCCTTATTGTCTTTGGGGACATCATACCTGCGCTTTTTTATTATTTCCAGGTAAAAATATTGGGCAAGCTCCTCTACTTCGGGGGCTGTTTCTCCAATGGGCAGGGCAGTACTTTGAACGTTTAACAATTCTTCGATGCGCTTGCCCAATTGTTTTATTTGCTTTTCGCCCGCAAGTTCACCTAACTTACCTAAGCCTATAATGGTACGGTGCCTGACCCTTCCGTCTAACCGGAAACTTTCACACAGTTGGTAAATGTTGTACCGCTGTTTTGTGCTTTTATTATATTTTATGAGTGGCTTAACAAACATGCTGCAATTTACAGCTTAAGTATTTGTTTGTCAACAACTCAGGTAGGTCTACATTTGGGTTTTATAATTGTCGGAATTTCTACACGGCTGATTTTATGAACATTACAAAATTATAGAAATATAATTGTTAATAAATCAAGGAGTTATTAACCAATTTTTTCTGATAATGAGATCGAAACTTGCAATGTGGGTTATTATGCAACAGCGCCACAATAATCCGCTATTAATCAAGCACTAATACAAGAGTTCTGTATGAGAAATCCGAGCAAAATTTAAGTAGGTTAATGCTCTCCTGTATATTCTTTAACAACTCGTTTCAACCATGGTAACATTGAAAATATAAGCACCACAGATATCATGGCCAAACCTGCATTTACAAGGAAGAAGAACGATTTGTTATCGTATAAGTTCCAAAGGCCTGATAAAACGCCTGAAAGTTTGTTGCCAATTGAAGTTGATAAGAACCATCCCCCCATCATTAAAGCCACGATTCTTTTCGGGCTAAGCTTTGAAACCAGGGAAAGACCCATTGGACTTAAAAACAACTCACCGATGGTAATTACACCATAAGTTCCAAACAACCATGCCGCAGAAGCCTTAATCTCACCATTTTTTGCTGAAATTACCGCTCCCACCATAACAATGGCAGATAATGCTGTAATAACCATTCCCCATCCTATTTTTGCCGGAGTAGATAATGGTTTACCACGTCTTCTTCGCCAGTTGAAGAACCCGATTACCAACGGTGTTAAAAGAATAATAAAACCAGGATTTATAGATTGAAATATTTCTGTGGATATGAGGTTTACTTTTCCGGTTTTGGGCCATTCTTCTTCCGGTATGTTTTCAAAATAAGGATTTGGTCCCATTTCTGTTATAGGTTGGCCATTCGGTCCTACAACGGTTACTCCATGCAAGTCCTTCTTTTCAACGGGACGCATTTCCGTGGTAACTTCCTGGTTTAGGTTTAAAGTCTTTACAGGTTCTTCAATAATTTCAGGAACAATACGGTTCGTGTATTTTTCTGCCCATATGGTAAGAGCTGCGCCATTTTGGTGAAATATTGCCCAGAAGATAATGACAGATCCAAATACAGCCAACAATGCTGATATTGGTTGTTTTTCTTCTTTTTTTGCTTTTCTCAGGATGTTTAAATAAAACACTACTACCACAAGACTAAAGAAAAGAAATGCATCTGTTGAATCAGCACCAAAAATGTTTCCTGGTATCATCCAACCGAGAATTGCGGCAATAAGTGCGGGTAGAAACAGAGTAGTCAGAATTCTTTTAAACGGAATATCCTCTTCAGTAGGAGGACTTACAACATCTACTTCTTTAATATCTTTTGCATGCATTTGGCCAACCCAAAACCAGATTACACCTATAAGCATTCCAATGCCTGCTGCAGCAAAAGCCCATCCCCATCCATAGTTTATTCTAAGATACGCGGCAATAAAATTACAAATGAATGCACCCACATTTATTCCCATATAAAATATGTTATACCCAACATCCTTGTTTTCCCTGAACTGTGGATTATTGTCATATATTTTACCTACAAGTGCAGAAATATTTGGTTTGAATAAACCATTACCAAAAATTATAAGTAAAAGCGAAAGATAGAAGACGGTTTCATTATGAAAAGCCAGGCCAAAATATCCCAGGGAAAACAAAATTCCACCTATGGTAATGGATAAACGATAGCCTAAATACCGGTCTGCCAGTAATCCTCCAATAAAAGGTGTAAGATAAACCAGGGCTAAATAAGTTCCATAGATATCACTTGCTTTGGCATTTGAAAACCCCATACCAGGGAAGGCAGCATCACCTCCGGCTGTCATATACAAGAAAAATATTCCAATAAGTAGATAAAAGCCAAACCGTTCCCACATTTCAGTAAAAAACAGTACCATTAAACCTTTTGGGTGTTTTCTTTCTTTTGCCATAGCATTTATTTTAAGTTTGCTTTTTAATGAATGCGGCAAATATAGAAATGTTTTCTGCAAATCAATTGGAGAATGATCAAAGTCATATATACTTAACCGGTTTTATGCCAATTAAATATTTATTATTATTTAGAAATTCATTACTATAACAAAGTTTTTTCAATGCTAAACCGTGGGCGATCTTTGACTTCTTTATAAATTTTTCCGATGTACTCTCCAATAACTCCAATAGAAATTACTTGTATACCTCCAATAATCAGCATGGGTATAATGGTAGAAGCCCAACCAGGAACGGATTTGTTTTGTAGGTAAGTTATTAGCACCCAAATGCTTATTAGGAGTGAAAATAAGAAAGTTATTAATCCTATGACCAGAATTAATCGCATTGGTTTGATGGAGAAAGAAGAAATACCTTCCCATGCAAAATTCAACATTTTTTTCAAGGGGTATTTAGTCTCACCTGCTTCTCTCTCTTTTCGTTTGTAAAAAACCGACGTGTAATTTAAACCGATCAATGGAACAATTCCCCTCAAAAAAAGATTTGTTTCTCTAAAAGATAAAAGTTCACCTACCGCTTTATTATCCATTAAACGGTAATCAGCATGATTATAAATAGTTGTAACACCTAAATACTTCATTAAATTATAAAATCCTTCAGCTGTTTTTCTTTTAAAAAAGCTATCCGAAGTACGATCATCTCTGACCCCGTATACGATGTTAATACCTTTATTATATTCATCAATCATATTTTCTATTACCGTAATATCATCCTGAAGGTCGGCATCAATGGTAATGTAAGCTTCATACTTTTCATAGAAACTTGATAAGCCGGCAAGTAGAGCAAACTGATGTCCATAATTCCGGGCCAGTTTTACTCCGGTAACAATGGAGTGTTTCGCTTTTAATTCTTCAATTATTTCCCATGTTTTGTCTTTACTTCCATCATCAACGAAACATAATTTACTATCCTCACTGATTACTTTACGTGAAGTTAAATCATTAAATAACTGTTGTAATTGAGCAAAACTTAGGTGCAAAATAGATTCTTCGTTGTAGCAAGGTAATATAATAATTGTTTTGGTTGCCATATCAACTTGATTTTATATTATTTATTGATCTTTTATTATGTAATTATATAGTTTGGTTTTGCTGAAAGATATTTTTTTATCAATCTCGCTTTTAAGTTTCAGTGCTGTAGTATCAAAAGAGACCAGACCTGTCTTTCTCTTTAATTGCTCATCATGATCCAATTCAAGCCAAATAACATTTTTTTGTGGCAGATATACTTCTTCTTCGAAATTATATAAAAAAGGATATGTTGGTTTAAAAAATAAATCGCCTTCGTCCGAAACCGTTAATGACTGCTCCATGTTAAGGTCTATGACTGACACCTTAGGGAAATTATCCCAGCTTTCCGGAAAATCATAAATCTGGTTTAGAACCATTGGTAGCGCCCATGAATAGCTATATACAAAATGAGTTTCAGGTAAACTATCAGCTTTTACCATAATGTGCGTATCTTCATTTAAATCTGGTGCTATTTCCACCACTTGAGACCAAAAGCTTTTTTGCTTTTGCCAGCTTTTTACAAAATCTTGTTGAATAATGCTTCCATAGCCGGCAATAATAGAAAACAACAAAATAAAGGCTGCATAAATTACCTTTTTATATTTCCAGTTATTGATCCAATAGAGTATAAGGTTAATAACTGAAGATACGAAAAACGAAATGCCAATTGTAGCTGCAAGATGTACACTTGTTTTTCTACCTGCAAGGGCAGTTGGAGGAAAATGGGTTATGGAGAACGAATAGGCAATGGATAACATTAAAATGCTAGCTATTAATAGTTTAATAGTGTTATCTAATTCTTTTGTGATATTAATTTGCAGACTAAATCCACGTAGTTTACCATGATACAGTTTTACAGAATTATCATAACTAGTCGTTTTTGCAGCTGATATAATAAATAGTATTACAATAAAGGATAATAATATACTGGTAAATGTTATTGTAATATTTATTATTGATTCATACATCGCATTTAAAAAAGAAAAGATAGAAAAGGATGGTCCAATAAGAAAGGAGGCGGTTGTTTTTATCAGAAATTCTCCCATTTCAAGTTCTGCTACCCGTTCTTCACCTGTAAGCTTCCTGAAAACGAACATAAATACTACAAAACCAAACAGAATAAAGTTATGTTTTATGAACCTGAAAAATGTATACTTGTTCCAGTTAAAATCAACTAACAAAGGTGCAAATATAAAAGGAAGGAAAGGACTTTCATAGGTTAACAAGGTAAAGAGTGCGAAAAGATATGCCCAGAACTTTCTGTTTGAAAGGTAAAAATTAAAAGCTACTAAAATAAAAAACATCGAAAGTTGCAACTGGTAGATATGGACAAGTAGGGCTTTGGTTGTATCAGCAGGGAAAAGTATAAAAACAATGGCTGCAACAATACCAACATATTTGTTTGAAGGAAAACACTTATTTGCAATACGATAAACAAGAAAACCATTTAACCCAACCAATAACACACCAAAAAAATAAGAAAGCCATAAACCACCAGAGTGAAACGTTAGAAAAGCAAGTAAACCCGGGACTACTGAGCCAACAAATCTTCCCTGGCCACGCTCTAAATCCAT
>JBEPYD010000231.1:0-6800 GCA_041641575.1 Bacteroidales bacterium | reverse complement strand
GCTTCCACGATACATTCCGGCACGTAATTGGACAAAATTGCCATTATTACAGTTAATTCCTCATCTTTAAAGGAATCAAGAAGCTGGGGAATCTCCAGCAGAGAAGAAGCCATTTTCTCCAGGCAGGAATTAATGAAGTTTGCCCCCATGGAGTCTCCTGTGAGAAATGAAACATTGAGCTTCCATACGGAATGATCTTTCAGATGAACTTCATTAAGTGAAATATCTTTTATTCCCCCGCCGCGTTTCCGCATGTTTTCAGTTAATGCGTGTGTTTGATTACATAAGTGTTCCTCAATATCAGGAAAGGCCTCAAGCAGCTTATTTCTGTTCCCTGTGTATGTAAAATAGACCTGCCCGGATTTGATCATTGCATCAACGCGCGTGAAAAAACCTCCCTGACTAAACCAGAATTTTGCTGCTGAAGCAGCCGCTGCTACCACGCTACTTTCTTCTATTACCATGGGCACCATATATTGCTTACCATTAATAAGAAAATTAGGTGCAATGCCGTATGGGAGGTGAAAATTAGAAATAGTATTTTCACTAAAATTGTTGAAAGTATCCTGGAAGTGATTATCGCTGGCTCTAAAGTCTTTAAACACCTGCGTATTTTCAGCTTTGGTGTATTTTAGAATCGCATCAATTTTTTCATCCTGCGTAAGCTTTGAAAACCCCGTAATGATCTTGTTTTTAAACTGCATTTCTAGCGGGCTTTTAAATAGGCACGGGCAATTTCCAGTCCTTTTATCTGGTGTTCCATAAAGGATTTTAAAGCAGGATAGCTCTCTTTGGCATATTTAAGAAAAGTACTGGCCTGTCCGTATACTGCGGGTATTATGCTTTTTTCTGTAAGATAATAGCCATCGAGAAACGATTTTACACCACCGGAAATAATCAGATTTTGACAGTGAATGCCATGTTCGTGCTCAGAGATGTAATTTGCCATTTCCGTCATTTCTGTTGCATCATGGCCAATTCGGGAAAGGGGTTCAAATAACTCCGCATCTGCTTCAGCATTGCGCAGCATTTCAACCTTCGCAAAATTGGTTCCGCCAAAAGCACCGAATTCAATTGCATCAATGCGTGTTTTTAGCAATTCTTTCAGGCTGTGGTATCCCATTCCCTGTCCAACCTCTTTTACAATTATTTTATAATCAACATATTCAATAAATTCTCTAATGATATCAATGGGAGGCCTGGAAAGCCGATCACCCTCAGGTTGAAACCATTCCTGGAAAGGGTTTACGTGTATAATTAAACCATCAGCCTGAAGCCTGTGCACAAGATCATGAATTTTATTAAGTTCATTTTTCTCAAGGCTTACTTCCAGTTGATTAATTCCCAGGTTGGCATACAGGGCCTGTTCTTTACCAATGATATCCCGAACATTAAAATCTTCAAAATAAGTATTGTCATCCATTATAATCCGGCAGGAACCCAAACCCATTCCCATTCCAAATTCTCCACACAGCCGTGCCAGGTTCTTATTGATTTTTCCTGCAAGTTTAGTGCCGCCAGTCATGCTGGACACCCAAACAGGATAATTCCATGTTTTATCCAGAAACTGAAATGGTTTGGGGAGCGGCGAAGGGTGGGGGCTAAGCATGGGTTCATACATGAACCGTCTGTCGAGGCTGTCTGCCAATGTTTGCGATTTAAATGCTAATTCAATATGGTCTTTTTTCCTGTTTTCCATGCTCTTTGTTTTTATAACCCGAGATTCCGGGAAATAACAAGCCTTAGAATTTCGGAAGTACCTTCACCAATCTGCAGCAAGCGCTGATCCCTGTAATATCGTTCTATCACATTGCTTTTAAAAAGTCCGTTTGCACCATGAATCTGCAGTGCTTCATCAGCAATTTCCCGGGCTATTTCTGAAGCATATAATTTAGCCATGGCGGCTTGTTTACCATAAGGTTTATTATTGTCTTTCAGCCAGCAGGCATTGTATAAGGTATTTCTTGCAAGCTCAATCTTCATATCCATATCTGCAAGTTTAAATGCAACAGCCTGGAAAGCGCCTATGGGTTTGCCAAATTGTTTCCGTTCTTTGGAATAGGTAAGCGATTTTTCCATAGCTCCAATGGAAAGCCCTAAACCAATGGCAGCAATAGAAAGTCTCCCTGCATCAAGCGTATGCAACATTATTTTAGCACCTTCGCCTTGTTTTCCCAAAAGGTTTTCCTTAGGCACTTTTACATTATTAAAAAACAATTTACCTGTATCGGTACCGCGCCACATGAGCTTTCCTTTAAGCTTCTCATTTGTAAATCCAGCAGTTCCTTTTTCCACCAGGATGGCTGAGAGGCGTTTTTTACCATTTTCTGTTGAAGTTACGGCCTGCAAAGTTACGCCTGCTGCAATTTCTGAACTGGCATTGGTGATGTACATTTTTGCACCGTTGATCAACCATTGATCGTCTTTTAATTTGGCCTCGGTTTCAGTACCCAGTGCATCAGATCCGGCATTTTTCTCAGTTAGTCCAAAAGCCCAGGTGTTCTTACCTGTACAAAGGGGTGGAATAAATTTTTCAATCTGCTGTTCGGTACCGTAATTCATGATGGGAGCTATTCCCAGTGAATTTACTGCTGCTATAGTTGCAGCCTGCGAGCTGTCAACACGGGCAAGTTCTTCAACAGCAATAATATAGGATAAGGTATCTAATTCCTGTCCGCCATACTTTTTGGGTACCTGCATACCGAATAGTCCTATCTGACCCATTTTTAGCGCCAGATCGCAGGAGAATTCTTCCTTTTCATCTATTTCCTGTGCAACGGGTTGTATTTCTTTTTCAGCAAATCTTCTTACTTTTTCACGAATTTCCCTATGCTTGTCGGTTTCGAAAATATTCATATATCTATTCTGTTATAATTCTTCTTAAGTAGATTTTTCTATTTGTTTCGTTCAAAGTTAACATTTATAAAGTCTGATCAATAAAAATTTACATTAAGGCTGTTCGTGGTTTGATAAAATCATTAATGTTTCCTGTCCATGCACGATGTCGCCGTTTTTGTGGTTTATTTCTGAAATTTTGCCATCTGTGGAAGCTAAAATCTTGTTTTCCATTTTCATGGATTCAAGAATAACGAGTGTTTCACCTTTCTTTACTGACTGGTTATTTACCACTGCTATTTCGATGATTTTCCCCGCCATGGGAGATTGTATCAATTCTGATCCATTTAAACCGGTAGTATTATCTGTTTTTACTCCTTCTGCCTTTGAGAAAATTTCATTTTGTACTTCAACATTTTCTGATCCTATAAATAGAATAACCTTATTATTATTCTGTACATAGTTTACTTTTGAAATTACATTATTCAAAGACAATGTACATTCTTTCTCCTCACAATTTATAAGGTGGGCATAATAAGTTTTTCCATTTAAAGTAAAATCAAATTCTTTTTCTCCGTCATAAATTACATTAAAATCAACCTTTGTAGTATTTAACAATAAAATACGGTTTCTGTTAATTCTCCAGTTGCCAATATACCTGTATATAGACCGGGAAGTGCTTATAGCCGTATGGTTTGTTATAAAATGATAAAAAGCAATTGACAACCACGGGCGGGGTATTTCATCATTTTGTACACTCCATTTAAGTATCTCAGCAGTATATTTTTTGCAAAAAGAGACATCAGGCGATTTTTCAATAAAAGATTGGTGTTTTACAATTCCTTTTAAAAAACCAATATTTGATTTTATCCCCACTATTTTATATTCTTCCAGTGCGCTGGCGAGTTTTCTTATGGCATCTATTCTGTTCTTGCCATGGATGATAAGTTTACTGATCATAGGATCAAAGTCAGGACTTATGTATCCACTGTTGACGAGGGCCGTATCCACGCGGGATAATTTATTTTGAGGAGCACAATGATATATGATTTCGCCGGGTGAGGGAAGGAATTCAGCCGCTGGATCTTCCGCGTAAATACGGGCTTCAATGGCATGACCATGGACTGTAACCTCTTCTTGTGTAAATGAAAGCGGGTGCCCTTCCGCAACAGATATCTGTTCCTGCACCAGGTCAATGCCAGTAATCATTTCTGTAACAGGATGCTCTACCTGGATTCGTGTATTCATCTCCAAAAACCAGAACTTATCATTCTGATATAAAAACTCTACGGTTCCGGCATTTTTATAGTTTATATGCTTTGCTAATTGAATGGCTGCTGCACCAAGTTTTTCTCTCATCTCATCGGATATCACGGATGCAGGTGCTTCTTCGATAATTTTCTGATGACGGCGCTGAATTGAGCAATCACGTTCATACAAAGAAACTATATTCCCATGATGGTCGCCAAACAGCTGAATCTCGATATGATGAGGGTTTTCCAGGTATGTTTCTATATATATATCACCATTTCCAAAATAGGAGAGAGCCTCCCGTGCAGTTGCTTCAAGCATCTCTTCAATCTCCTGCCTTTTTCTGATGATGCGCATGCCTTTACCTCCTCCCCCGGCTGCAGCCTTTACCAATATTGGCAGGTCCATTTCACTCGCAAAAGCTGATAACTCATCTTTATTTCCGATTTTCCCTTTGAGCAAAGGGATATTCAGTGATTCTGCAATTTTCCGGGCTTCTATTTTATTTCCCATTTTTTTTATGGATTCAAAATCCGGACCGATAAAAACCATACCTGCATGAACAACTTCTTCAGCAAAATTATGGTTCTCACTTAAAAATCCATAACCGGGATGAATAGCATCAGCATGTGCATTTTTTGCTATTCTTATGATTTGTTTTGCTGAAAGATAAGTATCAGATAATGCTTCACCTTCAAGCATCCATGCTTCATCTGATATTTTAACATGAAGGGAATCTTCATCTGATTTATGATAGATGGCAATAGCTTTTCTACCGGTTTCATGGATTGCTTTAATTATCCGAACAGCAATCTCACCTCTGTTTGCAATTAATATTTTATGAATGTTATTCATCATCCTGTGCATTTTTTTTCACCCATGCGGGAGACCTTTTCTCAAAGAATGCAGAAATTCCTTCAGCAGCTTCCTTACTCTTGCGAATCTCATTGAGGATCCCACCCGAACGATGTACTTCTTTTTTTATCCTGTCTGCATGCAACGATCTGATAAGGGCTTTGGTTTTCCCCATTGCTTCCGGGGCATTTTTCAGCAGCTTTGCAATCAATTCATCAATAATTTTTTCATCACCTTTTTTAAAGGTAAAATCTGTAAGCCCATACCGGTTAGCCTCTAATGCCTTTATTTTTTGTGCGCTCAGGGTTAGCTGCCGAATTCCTGAGGCTTGTCCCCGGTGCAACAGAAAGGGTAAGATAACAGCGGGCACTAATCCCAGTGATACTTCTGTAAGTGCAAATGTAGTTTCTTCTTCGGCATAAATGTAATCGCATACACTGGCCAACCCAATAGCTCCGCCCAGGGCAAATCTTTCAATGATACAGATCACAGGAATATCCAATTCATAAACTGACAACAAAACTTTTGGTAAAAGTGTTTGAATTTGTTGCTCAACGGGAAGGGTATCATTCAACATCCAGTGCAGGTCTGCTCCTGCACAAAAGAAATTATCTGTACCCCGGATAACCAGTATCCGGGTGTCATTGACAGAAACCTTCTGCAAAGCCTCAAGCATTTCAGAAGCCATTTCCATGTTCAGGGCATTTTTTGCTTCCGGCCGGTTTAACCACATCGTGGTTATGCCTCCGCAATTATCAAGTTTTATGGTATCAAATTTTTTCATCCTTTACATTCTGTAAACACCTGATGCCGGCGCCGCAAATTTTTTATTTAATGTTACCGAAAAGGCAATAGCTAAAACCTTGCGGGTATCAACGGGATCAATAATGCCATCATCCCAAATCCTCGATGTGGAATAATAGGCACTGCTTTCTTCTTCATATTTATCTAAAATACTTTTTTTTAACTTATCAAGTACTGCTTGATCTGGTTCAATACCTAAGGCTTTTTGCTGATCGGACTTTACCTGTGCAAGCACGTTCGCAGCTTGTGTGCCGCCCATCACTGATATCTTTGATCCGGGCCACATAAATAAAAAGTTAGGCTCATAGGCCCGTCCTGACATGGCATAATTACCGGCTCCGTATGATCCACCGATAATCAATGTTATTTTAGGAACGTTGGCATTGGCCACTGCATGAACAAGTTTTGCACCATCGCGTGCAATTCCGCTGTTCTCATATTGCTTACCTACCATAAATCCTGAGATATTCTGGAGAAAGAGCAAAGGTATCTTTCTGAAATTACACAGCTCAATAAAATGGGTAGCTTTTAGAGCTGATTCTCCAAACAAAACACCATTATTCGCAATAATGCCAACTGGAATGCCCATAATTTTTGCAAATCCTGTTACAATAGAAGTGGCATAGCGGGCTTTAAATTCATGAAAGGCGCTTTCGTCTGCCAGCCGTGCAATTACCTCGTAAGGATTTATTTGCTGTTTGGAATCTGAAGGGATGATTCCATAGATATCCTTTATTGAATATCTGGGAGGCGTGGGGTTTGAATTATTTACTTCCTGTTTCTCTGATTTTGGCAGGGTTTCAAAAATGTTTCTGCAAATTTTGATTGCCTCATGGTCATCTTCAGCAATATGGTCAGCCACACCGCTTTTTCGCGTATGCACGTCAGCGCCACCAAGTTCTTCAGGAGTTACCTCTTCCCCAGTAGCAGCCTTCACCAGGGGTGGTCCACCTATAAAAATGGTGCCCTGATTTTTTACGATAATCGTTTCATCACTCATGGCAGGAACATAGGCGCCTCCGGCTGTACAGGAACCCATAACGATAGCTATTTGG
>JBEPYD010000230.1:0-6806 GCA_041641575.1 Bacteroidales bacterium | reverse complement strand
AACGTGAATTAAGCAGAGCCATATCCAATCCCAGATTATGTTGGGTAGTTTCCTCCCAGCTTAGCGATTCATTGGGAATACTCAAAGGCCATGTCCCCAGCATCCTGGTTTCACCAAAAGCGTAAGCAATCTCAGGAGGATACATGTTTACTGATGAACTGTAGTTTCCAATTTCCTGGTTACCTGATTTGCCATAAGAGTAGCGCAGTTTTAGGTCATTTATAATTTGGGGCAACGACAGGAAAGTCTCTTCCGTCAACCTCCAACCGGCAGAAAATGAAGGGAATATCCCATATCGATTATCACTTCCAAACCTGGATGACCCATCGCGGCGTAAGGTAAACGTAAGCAGATATTTTTCACCATAGTTATAGTTTAATCTTCCAAAGGAAGAAATAAGGGCATACTCGGCAAAATTCCCACCTGTAGAACCAACAACTGTTGCAGCATTGTCGAGCGTAGTATTTGTCTCATTGGGGAAACCCTCTACAGCAATAAAATCACGTTCCGTCCGGAATTCCTGTGCACTATAGCCCGCCAAAAAATCAAAATTATGGTAATCCCCGATTGTTTCAACCCAATTTAAAGTATTCTCAAGTAACCACATATTTTCTACATTGTTACTCTTCCACCTGAAAGACTCTGAAGGATTTACACCTGTTTGTGTGTATCGGGGAACATATAAATTCCCTTCATTATCATTATAATCAATACCAAAGTTTATTTTATAAGTAAGATTTTTTAAAAGTTTAACATCGGCATACAAATTACCCATTACACGGTTGTTCCTTGTGGAATTATCATTAAGCATAATACCAATTAAAGGGTTGCTTAAGCGTGCAAAATAAGCAGGAGCGCCCACATTATAGAGTCCCCGGTCATTTCGAGGGGATATTACTGGCAGATATGACAATGCCGGGGCTATCACGGCACTTGTTCCTTCCACACCATCAGTGGGAATAATGTCGGATTCACTTCTTGAAACAGCCAGTGAAGTCCCCATTTCCAGCCAGTCAGAAATTTCCGTGGTTGCATTTGTTCTTAAATTATACCGCTTAAAATTTGACTCCTTAATTATCCCATCCTGGTTGTAATATCCTGTCATAATAGAATACCTGCTTTTTTCATTCCCTGATAAGATGCTTAGTTGATAGTTTTCCATCTGGCCTGTTCTGAGTATCTGATCCTGCCAGTCTGTTCCTTCTCCCATTGCCTGCTCTACCAGGTCAGGATTGATAAAGGGTGGAATATCAGGCCAACCCGGATCATTACCCTGATACGGTCTAAACCCGTCATTCAATGCAGCATCTTTACTCAGTTCTGCAAAACCTCTTGCATCTAAAAGGTCATACCTTTTTGAAATGGTCTGAACTCCTTTATAAGCATCAAAGGTAATACGGGTTTGTCCTTCTTTTGCTCTTTTTGTTGTGATGATGACAACACCATTTGCACCCCGCGCGCCATAAATAGAAGTTGCGGCAGCATCTTTAAGTACAGATATATTTTCAATGTCTGAAGGATTAATGGAAGCCATTATACTTTGTGCCTGGCCACCACCACTGGGTGACATATTTGCACTCAGTGAGTTATCATTGTAAATGGGTAATCCATCAATTACATAAAGCGGCTCGTTGCTTGTTCCTGAGGTAGTACCTCTTACTCTTACTGATACAGCACCTCCCGGAGCTGCAGAATTTTGCGTTATTACAACACCAGCCATTCTCCCCTGAAGGGTTTGGTCAATACCTGTTACAGCCATCTCCTCAAGATCTTCCGATTTCATATAACTTACAGCGCCAGTTATATTTTTCTCCTTTTGTGTACCATAGCCAATTACCAAAACTTCAGATAATTTCTCAAGTGAAGGAGTAAGCCCTATTTCGATATACTCTCCAGCCTTTACCCATCGTTTCTCAGGAAGATAACCGATATAAGAAAAGGTAAGTGATACAGAATCTGAGGGTATCTCCAGATTGAATTCACCGTTAATTCCTGTTACCGTCCCATTGTTAGTGCCGGAAATAAGAACATTTACACCAATTAGGGGCTCACCGTTTGACTGGTCAAGCACAATTCCGGAAACTTCTTTCTGAATTATGTTTATAGCTGTACTATAATTTGCAAGAATAACTGACCCCACTCCTGTAAAAATGATAAACAGGAAAAGCTTTAATAGTAGCTGTGGTTTTCTCATTTGCATGCTCATCATTTATTTTTTTACTTGTCTTTTCTTTCTATACATTGTTTTTAAATTGATTGCCAAATTAATGAAGAACCTGGCAATCAATTGTTTTCAGAGTCCCAAATATTTTGCTGGTAATCCAAGCCAGTAAAACAAACTTTCTATTAATATTTTTTGTATTTTTATGACATAAACTACGGAACTATACTGAAGACAATTACGGCATACACATACTAATATGCCAAAATATGTAAGTCACTTATTGAGGATTTACTTTATTTTTCTATTCATTTTTTCCTTCGCAGTGCTAAAAGGACAGCAAAATGATGCTGATTTCTATCATCTGGAAGTTGTAACCCGCGAAGATGGATTATCACACAGCGAAGTTGTAGATATCTCCTCTATCACTCCTGGCTACATGCTTTTCGGGACTTATGATGGCGTTAATATGTATAACGCTTACGCTTGCAGAGAATTAGTAAAAGACAGCACCATTAACAATGAATTGGCCTATGCCACTTATGAAGATAGCGAGAAGAATATCTGGTTAGGTATCAGCAAATCAGGCATTTATAAAAAAGAGTATCTATCAGGCACTTACAGGCACTATCCTTTTCCTGAAAACATTAATGTTTTAGATATTTATGATATAAAAGAAGTCACACCAAACAACATATTATTCGGGACTTCTTCAGGATTATGGGTTTACGCTAAAGAACAGGACAAAATCCTCCGCCATGAGGAGAAAAAGCTAAAAGACAAACAAATTCATAGTATAAACGTCAGCGATACCGGCTATATATGGTTGGGAACAAAGGATCATGGTATATTCAGGATGCATAAGGATACAATTATACAGCTTCTTCATGAGATACCTTCACCTACCATACATGATATTGTCATTTCTGAAACTAAAATATATGCAGCTTGCTTTGGAGGGGGACTTTATGTAATTGACAGATACACCTTAATCACAGAGCATTACCCGGTGATAAATACAGATCATGGATCAATTGAAAATTTCATTAATGCCATTGCTTTATGGAATAATGACAAAATTTTATTGGGCACTTATGCAGGCATTTTTATATTTAATACATCCTTAAAATCTTTCAGCAAACTCTCCTCAAGTCAAACATTTCCAGAGTATCCGCAGGATGTGCCTGTATTATCACTTTTCCTGGACGCAGAAGCTAACCTTTTATGGGCTGGTACAAAAGGCTATGGCGTATATAAGTATTATCTAAATAACCACATCTTTAATTCATTTTTATTCGATAATAAAAAGGCAAATGAACCTCTAAATGCAATACATTACATTCTGCCATCAGCAGATAAAAAATATTTAATTGGATCAGGTGATGGGCTTGTAATTACAAACCAAAACTTTGAAATAGAAAAAATAAAAAGAACCAATTTCCAAAATAGCAGGGATATAGTTACAAAAATAGAAAAACTTTCTGCAGATAAGTTCCTTGTAAGCGTGTGGAGTAAGGGATTGTGGCTATTTGAGCCGAAGAAGGACCTTTACAGGAGAGTTGAAATTGAAAATACCAAAATAAACAGCATATATGATATAAAAGTCACTCAAGATGGGATATTATTGGCCATGCATGATGAAGGTCTGATTAAACTTAACAAGCATTTAAAAACCGTTGATCATAAGTTCTATGATTCTTTAAAAAAGAAAGGATTGATCATAAAAAAAATTCTTATAGATCACAAAGGGAATATATGGGTTGGTTCCCAATCAAGAGGAATTTTCGTGCTCGATCCTTCAGCAAATGACACTATCAACCCTCTGCAATCTCTTATTAATAGCAAGTTACATTCTGAAATTAATATTCTGGATTTCTTTCAGGATACAAATAATAATATCTGGATAGGCACGAATGGTGCCGGATTAATTGTATTCAATTATGAATTGGGTGAAATACATTCTCTGCACAATGAAAGAGACATATTTTATGATGTAATTTATTCCATTGCTGAAGACACCAAAGGTAATTTATGGTTACAAACAAACAAAGGAATTACACGCTTTAACTATTCTACAGCAAAAAAGGCCATTAACAGGGTTCAGAGCTTCGACCTCGAGCATGGATTACCCAATAAGGAATTTTCCTTTAGTTCAAGTTATCAACATAACGGCAGGTTATACTTTCCCAGCAAAGAAGGTATAATATCTATTGATACAGAATCGTTGCCACATGCAGAGCCACCAAAATTAGTATTAACAGATATTGAAATAAATAATAAAAGCCTTGAGGATTATCCTAAAAATAAAATCCAAACCAATAAAGAATATCGTGGTGATTTATTAAGTCTGAAGACATTAAATTTAAAACATAAACAAAACAGGATAAACGTTTCATTTGCTGCGTTAAATTACTATAAAACAGCTGGCAGTAAATATATGATTCGCCTGAATGGATTTGATAATGAATGGTATTATCTTGACAATACCAATTCCTTTAATTATATAAATATTCCTCCGGGAAATTACTTGCTTCAAATAAAAGCATCAAACAGTAACAATATTTGGAATAATGATGGCATTAAAATAAAAATAAACATTAGCCCACCCTGGTATATAACTCCTTTTGCTATTATTAGTTACATCATTTTGTTTCTTATTATTATATGGCTGGTACGTAATTTCACATTAAGCAAAGCAAAAGTTGTCCACAACAGAAAACTTGAAAAGTTAAGAATAGAAAACGAGAGAAAACTGGCACTCTTTAAACTTGATTTCTTCACCAAAGTTACGCATGAAATACGCACCCCTATTACACTTATTCGAGGGCCATTAGAGAAGATGATCACAAAAAACATTGATCCACAAACAAATGAAAAATATCTGAGAATCATCAAGTCAAATTCTGATAAGCTTTATCAGTTAACTAACCAGATATTGGATTTACGGAAAATTGATGAGAAAAATATGAAAGTAGAGAAAGTAACAGATGATATAATCCCCTTTCTGGCTGAGATAACGGAAAGATTTCAACCATTTGCAGAAACCAGGGAAATTAATCTTCAGTTTGTAACCCAACTTAAGTCATTACCCATGGCATTTGATGCCCGGATACTCGACAGGATACTCTCAAATCTGCTCTCAAATGGCATAAAATTTACACCAGATAAAGGAAATGTAGTCATATCAGCACGGCAAACTTCCACTATCGAACACTCTTTTTTGCATATTTCAGTTACTGATACTGGTTATGGTATGAAGCCCGAAGAAATTGAGCAAATATTTAATCCTTTTTATCAAAGTGAATCTGTTTCATTCAATACCCTTCCCGGAACCGGTTTAGGGCTTACACTCGTGAAAGAATTAACCCATCTTCACAATGGAAAAGTTGAAGTAATAAGCAGTAATAAAAGCGGCACTACATTTGAAATCACACTAAATATTGATAAATCGGCGCCAACCCATCTTTCTAAAGAAATCCGAAAAGACAGGCTCAACATCCGGAACAACCATCCTGTGCAAGTTGATAAAAAACCAGGCCTTAATAAACGCATACTTATTGTGGAGGATAATCCTGAACTTAATGAGTTTCTTGTAACATTACTTTCAGACAAATACAGAACATATTCGGCCTACGATGGCAAAGAAGGAATTAAAATGGCAAATCGGTTTATGCCTGATTTAATTATCAGCGATGTTATGATGCCAAACATGAATGGAATAGAATTTTGTAAAGCCATAAAATCCCATGCCTTAACATGCCATATTTCATTCCTTATACTCACTATAAAAGCTAACGAATCAAGTATGATTTCAGGTCTTCAGTCCGGAGCAGATGACTATATCGTAAAACCTTTTAACAGTGATATGTTGTTGATGAAAATTGAAAACATACTTGTGTACAGGGAAAATTTGAGACAACGCTTTGCACAATCATTCATGATTTCAGACACCGATACTACTAAAGCAAGTAATGAAGATCCGTTCATACAAAAAATGACTTCATTCATTAAAGAACACATAGCCGATGAGAATCTAAGTCCGAATCAAATTATTAAACATCTGAATGTTAGCCGCAGTCAATTTTACTTAAAAGTAAAAAATGCTACGGGTATGACGGTACAGGAAATAATTCAAAATACCCGGTTAAGAATAGCTTACCAGGAAATAAAAGAGGGTAAAGGCAATGTCAGCGAAACAGCATATGCCGTAGGTTTTAAAAACCTCTCCCACTTTTCAAAATCCTTCAGGGCAAAATTTGGATGTAATCCTTCTAATATCAGCTAAACCCCTTAGGTGAACGCATAGCGAAAAGTCAATATATGCATCAATACAGGCAAGTACAGTGAAGAACTTCAAAGGGGCAGCCAGATAACCGTCCAGAAGCAAAAGGATGTAAAGAAGGACCAAAAACGTTCGTAGTAAATGAAAAAATAGCTTTTATATTTGATGGTAATGAGCCTGTTGTTCTGAAAAATTAAAAAATTCGTCAATTGTAAAGTAATTTTTTGCTCATTCTGTTTTCGTTCTAAGTTATTGGGCTGTTGGATGAACAATATCATCAGCAGGTTTTTATACATGAAAGGAATTTTACCAGAACGAACAAACCACACTTATGAACGAAAATTATAAAAATAGAAAAGTACC
>JBEPYD010000229.1:0-6819 GCA_041641575.1 Bacteroidales bacterium | reverse complement strand
AGGAAACCGGGCGTGGAGGCCGTGACGGCGGCGAAGGCAGATGCCTAACCTTTTACCGGTACAAGGACATTCAGAAACTTGAAAAATTCATGCAGGGAAAACCTGTAGCCGAGCAGGAAATTGGCAAACAACTGCTGCTCGAAACGGTTTCTTATGCGGAATCAGCTGTCTGTCGGCGCAAACAATTGCTTCATTATTTTGGTGAAAAATATGAGAAGGACAATTGCAACAATTGCGATAATTGCCTGCATCCGAAGGAGCAATTCGAAGGTAAGGATGACGTGGTAAAAGTGTTAAACGCCATTATCCAGGTAAAAGAAAAATTCAAAGCCGAACATATAGCCAATCTCTTGGCAGGAAATAAATCTGCTTCTGTTAAAGCATACAATCACCACCACCTTGATATATTTGGCTCGGGTGGAGAAAATGACATAAGGCACTGGAATGCAGTGATAAGGCAGGCATTAATTGCCAATTTTGTGCAAAAAGAAATAGAAAACTATGGCCTTCTCCGCTTAACGGAAGGAGGAAAAGCTTTTTTGAAAAACCCAACCAGCTTTATGCTTTCAAAAGACCATAATTATGAAAAGTCTGAAAGTGATAATGAATCCCGTGCCGGAAAAGGCGGTGGCGTAGATGACGAATTATTTAACATTCTTAAAGACCTGCGCCGCAAAGTATCTAAAAAACTTCAGGTACCTCCTTTTGTAATTTTCCAGGATCCGTCGCTGCAGGATATGGCCATTCAGTACCCCATTACTATTGAAGAATTGCAAAATATTGTAGGCGTGGGTGCAGGAAAAGCCCGAAGGTACGGCAACGATTTTATCAAGCTTATCAAAACCTATGTGGAAGATAAAGAGATTATTCGTCCGCAGGATATGGTGGTTAAATCAGTGGTGAATAAATCAGGCATGAAAGTATACATCATCCAATCCATTGACAGAAAGATGCCTCTGGAAGATATTGCCGCTGCAAAAAACCTTGAACTTCCGGAGTTGCTTACTGAAATAGAAGCCATTGTAAATTCTGGAACCAAAGTGGACATCTCTTATCACATTAATGCGGTGATGGATGAAGATTATGCCATGGACATTTACGACTACTTTAAAGAAGAAGCAGAATCTGAATCAATTGAAGAAGCCCTGAATGAGCTTGGTGAAGATGAGTATTCAGAAGAAGATGTACGTCTGGTCCGTATAAAATTCCTCTCTGAACTGGGAAATTAGTTCAATCATAAAGAAATTGTAAAACAGGAACAAAAGCTGTCCGGTTCAGGGGCAGCTTTTTTTAATCTATATCTGGTAAAGAAGTCTTTCCATTTATTTTAAGAAAAGGTTTTAGTGAAAATTATTGCATAATTATTCAATTTAGTTGCATAATTCTTTAAAGCTTTAAATTTAAAAGTACTTCTTCTCATATAATAATTATTTAAAGCCCATTTTGATTAATTTAGCAGAAAATATTTATATCTGATTTCTGCAAATAATACATTTTTATGCAATCTGCTTTTACCCACACAGGTAATCGCAGGGTCGATTATAAAGAATTTTCTTTTTTATAAAGCATTTATTAAAATTACCAAACGCAATGAAAGTGCTGAAATTTGGAGGCTCCTCAGTCGGTTCTCCGGAAAAAATCAAAGATGTTAAAAAGATTGTTGAATCGCAGGTTGATGAGCGTGTTGTAGTAGTGTCAGCGTTCAGAGGCATTACTGATCAGCTTGTTAAAACAGGCTTGCTCGCCTCTGCCGGCGACCAGAAATACGCGGATGAAATTGATGACATGGAAACCAGGCACATAGAGGCCATTGATATTTTGGTAGAGAAAACCCGGCAGGAAGAAATAAAGCAATGGATTAATCAGCGCTTTGATGAGATGCGTGTGATCTTACAGGGGGTTTCCCTTTTGCACGAACTCACTGACCGGACCATGGATCTGGTCTTAAGTTTTGGCGAAAGACTTTCAGCAAAAATTCTAAGCTACGCCATCCAGGATGCAACTTATTATGATGCCAGGGATTTTATTATAACAGACAATAATTTTGGCGGTGCCACTGTAGATTATGTAAAAACGCAGGAGCAGATCTCTGCCAGTTTTCATCCCAAAAGCCTTACTGTTGTGCTGCCGGGATTTGTTTCCAGTACCGCAACAGGAGAAACAACCACCCTTGGCCGGGGTGGCTCTGATTATACAGCGGCTATCTTTGCATCAATGCTGGATGCCACGGTTTTGGAGATATGGACCGATGTAGATGGTTTTATGACAGCAGACCCCAGAAAAGTGGAAAAAGCATACGCTGTAGAAAGACTTTCCTATGCAGAAGCAATGGAGCTATCACATTTTGGGGCAAAAGTTATCTACACCCCAACCATAAAGCCGGTACTTAATAAAAACATCCCGCTTTACATTAAAAATACATTTAATCCAAATACCCGTGGTACCCTTATCAGCAATACACCTGATGAAAAGTCTACGGCTTTGATAAAAGGCATTTCGTCCATTGACGAGGTGGACCTTATTACCCTTCAGGGAGCAGGATTAGTAGGTGTAACCGGTATAAGTAAGCGGCTCTTTAGTGCCCTTGCCAAAAGCGGCACTAATGTTATTATGATTACGCAAGCCTCATCAGAATATTCCATTTCCTTTGCTGTGGCACCCGCTGACAGCGAGCGGGCAATGGCTTCCATTGAGAAATATTTCGATGTTGAAATAAACCAGCGGAAAGAAATACGGTTATCCGTGGAGCGTGAATTAAGCATTATTGCCATTGTGGGTGAAAAAATGCGTAATACCCCCGGAATATCCGGTACTTTATTCAGCTCAATGGGACGAAATGGGATAAATGTTATTGCTACTGCACAAGGTTCTTCAGAGCTGAACATTTCAGTAGTGGTATCCCGGAAAAGCCTTAGAAAAGCATTGAATGTTATTCATGAAAGCTTTTTCCTCTCTCATTACAAAGAGGTGCATGTTTTTATGGTGGGTACCGGAACTGTGGGTAGTAGTTTGCTGCAGCAGATGCAAAACCAGCAAAAAAAACTGCTGGAAAATCACTGGCTTAAAGTAAATGTTGTTGGTATTGCCAACAGCCGTAAAATGCTTGTTGATGAAAAAGGATTTGTACTTGATAATTACAAGCAGTACGTGAATGAACACGGTGAACCCAGCGATCTGAAACTGTTTGTAGATCAAATGAAAAAACTAAACCTCAGAAACAGTGTTTTTGTTGATTGTACAGCAAGTGAAGATGTTGCCACTATTTATCCCGATGTACTAAAAACATATTCATCTATTGTTACGGCCAATAAAATAGCCTGCTCTTCAGATTATGCGAGTTATAAAGAGCTCAAACAAATAACCCTTGCGCGGAATGTAAAATTTATGTTTGAGACCAATGTGGGTGCAGGTCTCCCGATCATCAATACCATGAACGATCTGTTACGCAGCGGTGATAAAATTTTAAAACTGCAGGCAGTATTATCCGGAACCCTGAACTTTATTTTTAACACTTTGAGTGCCGAAGTTTCCCTCTCAGAGGCAGTAAAAATGGCACAGGAAAAAGGATTTTCCGAACCAGATCCACGGATTGACCTCAGCGGAGTAGATGTGCTGCGGAAGCTTTTAATTCTTTCCCGTGAAGCTGAGTATCCTATGGAAAAAGATGATGTACAAATAAAATCTTTTTTACCGGAAGAATGTTTTAAAGGCAGCCTTGATGATTTCTGGCAGGAAATCAAAAAACAGGATTCAATTTTTGAAGACAAAAGGCAAAAACTGGAAAAAGAAAATAAGAAATGGCGGTTTGTTGCTACAATGGATGATGGAAAAGCATTTATTGAACTGATGGAAGTTGATCATTCGCATCCGGCATATCACCTTGAAGGCAGCAATAATATCATTCTCATCACTACCGACAGGTATCGGGATGAACCTTTGATTATTAAAGGATACGGTGCCGGCGCCGAAGTTACCGCTGCCGGTGTTTTTGCCGACATTATCCGCATTGCCAATGTATAAAAATAGCCGATGATGGAAGCCGTAATATTTGACATGGATGGTGTACTTATCGACTCGGAACCTGTTTGGCAAATGCACGAAAAAAAAGCCATTGAAGAAGCCTGTGGGTTTGAGATAACGCCGGAAATGCAAAACGAAACATTCGGGCTAAATACAGCAGAGGTAATTATGCACTGGTATCATTACCGGCCATGGTCTGATTTAAATGCCAATGCCATTATGGAGAAGATCTATACTGACGTGTTGGAACATTTCTCCATTAAAGGTACTCCTGCGAATGGCGTTCCGGAAATTCTTGACTTTTTTAAAAGGCATAATATTCCGCTTGGTCTCGCTTCATCCTCTCCCCAAAAGTTAATAGATGCAATACTTGAAAAATTAGGAATACGCAAATATTTTGAAGTTGCCCATTCATCAGACCAGGAAGCATATGGAAAGCCACACCCGGATGTGTATATTAGTGCATGTAAGGCATTAAATGCCAACCCGGCATGTTGCCTGGCTTTTGAAGACTCGATAAATGGCATGGTAGCTGCAAAAGCAGCACGTATGCAGGTAGTAGCAATACCACCGGCCACAAAAAAAATGCAAAAGGAATATGCCCTGGCTGACCTTGTTTTGAATGATCTTACAGAGTTCACAGCAACACATTTTAAAAAGCTTACGAGGAAATAAAAAACAGCGTAATAACAAAAATATGAGTACAGCAATTACATATAATTCTACCAATCAGCAAACAAAATCGTACACCTTTAAGGAGGCTTTGCTTAAAGGCCTCGCACCCGACAGGGGGCTGTTCATGCCAAACCGCATACCCACACTTTCAACTGAAGAGCTAAAGCGTATGCGTAGAATGCACTACTCAGAAATCGCCTACCTGGTTACCCAAAAGTTTCTGAAAGATGAGATTGCAGACGATGATCTGCTGGAAATTACCAAAAGTGCCTATACTTTTGATATTCCATTGGAAAAAGTGGTTGATAACCGCTATGTAATGCGATTAGACCAGGGACCAACGGCCTCTTTTAAAGATTTTGCCGCACGAATGATGGGCAGGTTGATGCAACATTTTGCAGCGCTTGAAAACCGGGAACTCCTCATTCTTACTGCAACATCAGGGGATACCGGCAGTGCCATTGCCAATGCATTTTATAATTTGGATAATATAAAAGTGGTAATCCTGTATCCTGAAAAAGAAGTTACAGAACGGCAGCGTAAACAAATGACGACCTTACATAAAAATATCAGCATAATTGCTGTTGACGGGAAATTTGATGATTGTCAGGCATTTGTAAAACAGGCATTTTCTGATGAAGAACTGGCACATTTGCCTTTATCATCTGCCAATTCCATAAATATTGGTCGCTTGCTACCGCAATCTGTGTATTACTTTTATGCCTGGTCAAAGCTGGTGAATGAGGATACAAATGACGATATTATATTTTCTGTACCCTCTGGAAATTTCGGTAATTTGATGGGAGGGATAATAGCCAGGCAAATGGGACTGCCGGTTAAGAAGTTTATTGCCGCCACCAATGCAAACGATGAATTTCCTGCTTATCTCAGAAGTGGAATGTACAAAACCATTGAACCCTCTCTGAATTGTATTTCCAGTGCCATGAATGTTGGACACCCAAGCAATATGTCACGATTAACAAGCATTTACAAGGGCATCATGAATGAGAAGGGGGAAATTCTGGAAGAACCTGAACTTGGAAAAATTCGCAACGATATTTTTTCTGAAAGTATCTCCGATGATGTTACCCGCCAAACGATAAAAGAAGTATATCAAACACACAAAGTACTTCTGGAACCACATGGCGCTGTTGCATGGGCCGGGTTGCATAATTATTTAAACCATCATCCGGCGGATGATCATGAGCGACAGGTGGCTGTGGCTTTGGAAACTGCACACCCTGCAAAATTCCCGGCAGATATACAAAAAGCTTTAAATATTGATCCTCCCCTGCCTGAATCTTTAAAAAACCTGGATCATAAAGAAGAGCAGGAAGAGAAGATTCCACTGGATTATCAAATTTTCAAAAACTATTTAAAAAATAACTATTGATATGCATTTAATATGTTCTGACCTTGAAGGTGTGTTTGTTCCGGAGGTGTGGATTAATGTGGCCAAAAAAACCGGAATCGAGGAATTAAAACTCACAACAAGAGACATTAGTGATTATGATGTGCTCATGCAAAAGCGCCTCACCATTCTGAAAGAACATAAGCTTACCCTGCCCGACATTCAACAGGTAATTGCTACCCTGGATCCACTCGAAGGTGCCGTGGAATTCCTTGACTGGCTGCGGTCCGTAACACAGGTAATCATTGTTTCCGATACGTTTAGTGAATTTGCCGACCCGCTGATGAAAAAATTAAAGCGTCCGACTTTGTTTTGTCATCACCTTACTGTGGATGAAAGTGGTAATATTACCGGCTATAACCTGCGGCAAAAAGATCCCAAGCGGAAAGTAGTGGAAGCCTTACAATCTCTGGACTACAAGATAGCCGCATTTGGTGACTCATACAATGACATCAGCATGTTGCTGCAAGCAGAAAAGGGAATACTATTTTCTCCGCCGCAAAATGTGATTGATGATTATCCTGAACTGGATGTGGCAAATAACTACGAAGAACTAAAAGCGTTGTTGTTACCTTATCTTCAGTAAGATTAATTTCCGGTTACAAACTTATGTCTGCTCCCGCTCCGTAACCACGTATAATGCCTCGTTTTGAGTTCTTAATAAAGTTGATGATGGCATCCCTTTCAGCGGATTGTGCCACAGAGTTTTCAAC
>JBEPYD010000228.1:0-6823 GCA_041641575.1 Bacteroidales bacterium | reverse complement strand
CATTCCAGCCATATTTGTATCCGGTGGTCCCATGGAGGCCGGCCAGAATGGCGATGAAAAGTTTGACCTCGTAGATGCCATGGTACTTGCTGCCGATCCTTCTGTTTCTGATGAACGGATAGCCATGGTGGAAAAAGTAGCCTGTCCCACCTGTGGTTCATGCTCCGGTATGTTTACGGCTAATTCTATGAATTGTCTGAACGAAGCCCTCGGATTGGCGCTTCCCGGAAACGGTACTATTCTTGCCACACATGCCAGTCGACTAAGCTTATTTGAACAAGCTGCCGTAACAATAGCTGAAATAACAAAAAAATATTACCTGGAAGGAGATGAATCTGTTCTCCCACGTTCTATTGCTACCCGTAGTGCATTTATGAATGCAATGGCGCTGGATATCGCCATGGGAGGATCCACCAACACCGTGCTGCATTTACTGGCCATCGCCAACGAAGCTGGTGTTTCATTCACCATGAAAGACATTGATAATTTATCCCGTAAAATTCCTGTATTGTGCAAAGTATCTCCCAATTCTCATTATCACATTCAGGATGTAAACAGGGCGGGAGGCATTTTGTCAATTATGAATGAGTTAAATAAAGCAAAATTACTTGACCCCTCGGTAAAACGGTTAGATGGATACACCCTGGAGGAAGCGCTGCGCTTTTATGCCATTACCAGTGATGAGGTAAAACAGGAAGCATTGAATATTTATCTGAGCGCACCAGGTGGTTATACAAATCTGATCATGGGTTCGCAAAAAAAGATGTACCAAAAACCTGATACAGACCGCTCAGCGGGATGCATCCGGGATATTGACCATTGTTATAATCCGGATGGTGGACTGGCAGTGCTTTACGGAAATATTGCCCGCAACGGCTCTATTGTAAAAACCGCCGGCGTGGACTCATCTATCTTTCATTTTGAGGGCAAAGCAAAAGTTTATAACTCACAGGATGCTGCCTGTCAGGGTATTTTGAATGATGAAGTTGAGGCCGGTGACGTTGTGGTAATCCGGTATGAAGGCCCCAAAGGCGGACCCGGAATGCAGGAAATGCTTTATCCCACATCATACATCAAATCAAAAAAACTTGGTAAAACCTGTGCTTTAATTACCGATGGTCGTTTTTCAGGGGGAACTTCCGGTTTGAGTATCGGGCATATTTCTCCTGAGGCTGCAGCGCAAGGAGAATTAGCCGTGGTGCGCGATGGTGATCCTGTGGTGATAGATATTGCTGAAAGAAAGCTGGAGCTTGCCATACCGGCTGATGAATTAGAAGCGCGTATGAAAGAAGAAAAAAACAAAGGCAAAGAAAGTTTTAAACCGTCCGGAAGGGAACGTAATGTTTCGCGGGCATTAAAAATATACGCTGCTATGGTTAGCAGCGCTGATATGGGTGCTATTCGCCTGATTGATTAATATACACTAAATCTGTAACCTTTAAAACGGATAATTATGGAAACTCAAGTACAAACTACACCGACCAAAGAGAAAAAATCCTCACCCCAACCCATCAAAGTTACGGGTGCCGATGCTGTAATCCGTTCACTGCTGCACGAAGATGTTGATACCATCTTTGGGTATGTAGGTGGCGCGATTATGCCTATATATGATGCCCTTTTTGATCATAAAGAAAACGTCAAACACCACATGGTAAGGCATGAGCAGGGCGCCATACATGCCGCGCAGGGATATGCTCGTGCCACTCGCAAAACAGGTGTGGTATTTGCAACCTCAGGCCCTGGTGCTACAAACCTTATCACAGGTCTGGCCGATGCCATGCTTGATTCAACTCCCCTTGTTTGCATTACCGGTCAGGTACCTTCCGCGTTACTCGGTACAGATGCATTTCAGGAAACTGATATTTTGAGCATGTCAATGCCTGTCACCAAATGGAATTTCCAGATTACCCGTGCAGATGAAATTCCTGAAGCACTGGCAAAAGCATTTTATTTTGCAAATTCCGGTCGCCCGGGTCCTGTTCTGATTGACATAACCAAAGACGCGCAATTTGCAGAAATTGATTATGTATATGAAAAAATTAACCAGGTACGAAGCTATATCCCTTATCCAAGATTAAATTCTCAGGATATTGCTGATGCAGCTAAATTGATAAATGAAGCCAAAAAACCACTTTTACTGGTAGGGCAGGGTGTTCTTTTATCAGGTGCACAAAAGGAACTATACAACTTTGTTGAAAAAACAGGTATTCCTGTAGCATGGACCTTGCTTGGTTCTTCTGCATTTCCTTCGCAGCATGAATTAAGTGTGGGAATGTTGGGAATGCATGGGAATTACGCTCCCAATAAGGCTACAAATGAGTGCGACTTACTCATCGGGCTGGGTATGCGTTTTGACGACAGGGTTACTGGAAATCTGCAAACCTATGCCAGGCAGGCCAAAGTATTACACATTGAGCTCGATCCTGCTGAAATAAACAAAAATGTAAAAGCTGATGTGGCTATAAATGCAGATGCCAAACAGGCGCTTATGGATTTAATCCACGAAGTGGATGAAAAGCGTTATCCTGAATGGTACAAGGTATTTGATAATTATCGCAAAATAGAGCAGGAAAAGGTAATTGAAAATGATATTACCACAAAACCCGGACATCAGATTAAAATGGGTGAGGTTATTCACCGTATTTCTGAATTAACCAAGGGAGAAGCCGTAATTGTTACAGACGTTGGTCAGCACCAAATGTCAGCAGCCCGCTACTACATGCATCATAAAGGAAGTAATTTAATCACTTCCGGCGGGTTAGGCACAATGGGTTTTGGTTTGCCGGCAGCCATCGGCGCCAAAATTGCCCTGGGTGAATCTAAAGAAGTAATTACTTTTATTGGTGACGGCGGTTTTCAAATGACGGTGCAGGAACTTGGTACCATTATGGAAAGCGGTGCAGCAGTAAAAATTGTTCTGCTAAATAATGGTTACCTGGGAATGGTGCGTCAGTGGCAGGATCTTTTCTTTAAAAAACGTTATTCCATGGTGGAACTGACCAATCCGGATTTCATTAAACTATCTGATAGTTATGGCATAAAAGCCAGAAAAATAACTGCATACGAAGATTTGGAAGACGGACTCAATGAAATGCTGGAATCAAAGGAGGCTTATCTGCTCGAAGTAATAGTGGAAAAAGAAGAAAATGTCTTTCCTATGGTTCCTGCCGGAGCTACTGTTTCGGAAATGCGCCTTGATTAATAAAATTAATGTTTTTAAAACCTCAATAATTAAATAAGATAATGGAAAAAGAGTACACGTTGTCCATATTTACGGAGAACAAGATCGGAATCCTTCATCGGATTACTACCATTTTTACCCGCAGGAAGATTAATATTGACAGTTTAAATACTTCTGAATCTGAAGTCAGGGGTGTTTACCGCTATACTTTAGTCATTAGGGTAACACCAGAAATGGTGGAAAAAGTGGTGAAACAAATTGAGAAACAAATTGGGGTATTGAAAGCCTTTTCGCATGAAGAACATGAAATTGTGCACCAGGAATTAGCGCTTTATAAAGTACCCACGCAGGCTTTCGCAAATGGTACCAATGTAGAAATGATCATCCGTAACCATAGTGCACACATCCTTACCGTGGAACCGCAATATATTGTAATAGAAAAAACCGGACATAAGGAAGAGACACAAGAGCTGTTCAGACTTCTTGAACCTTTTGGTGTGCTTCAGTTTGTCAGGTCAGGAAGGGTTGCGATGACAAAACCCATGAAAAAGCTTACATCTTACCTTCAGGAACTGGAAGAAGCCAGCAGTCCAAGTGAGCAAACAATACAATAAATTAAATATTCATATCTAAAAAAAAGTAAAATTATTATGGCAAAACTTAATTTTGGCGGTGTTGAAGAAGAAGTGGTAACCCGCGACGAATTTCCTTTGTCTAAAGCACAGGAAGTACTTAAAGACGAAGTTGTGGCGGTAATCGGCTATGGTGTTCAGGGACCCGGCCAGGCATTAAACATGAAAGAAAATGGCATTAAAGTCATTGTAGGACAGCGTAAGCCATCCAAATCATGGGATAAAGCCGTTGCTGATGGGTTTGTACCCGGCGAATCACTATTTGAAATTGAAGAAGCAGTGAAAAAAGGAACTATTATTTGCTACCTTTTATCAGATGCTGCTCAGATAGCACTTTGGCCTACAATTAAAGAAAACCTGTCTCCGGGCAAAGCACTGTATTTTTCTCATGGTTTTGCAGTTACTTATAAAGACCGCACCAATATTATTCCTCCTAAAGATGTTGATGTCATTCTTGTAGCTCCCAAAGGTTCAGGCACCAGCCTCCGTCGTATGTTCCTGGAAGGAAGGGGATTGAACTCCAGTTTTGCTGTTTTCCAGGATGCTACCGGAAAAGCCCGAGACAAGGTAATTGCCATGGGCATCGGCGTGGGTTCAGGTTATTTGTTTGAAACCACTTTTAAAAATGAAGTTTACAGCGATCTTACCGGCGAAAGAGGAACTTTGATGGGCGCCATCGCGGGAATTTTTGAAGCCCAATATAATGTACTCAGAAAAAATGGTCATTCACCCAGCGAGGCTTTTAATGAAACTGTGGAAGAACTCACCCAGAGCTTAATGCCATTGGTTGCTGAGAATGGTATGGATTGGATGTATGCCAATTGTTCCACAACTGCCCAACGTGGTGCCCTCGACTGGAAAAATAAATTCCGGGATGCTGTAGCACCTGTTTTTGATACCCTTTACAAGGAAGTAGCTGCGGGTAATGAAGCACAACGGTCTATAGATACCAACAGCCAGCCCGATTACCGTGAAAAACTTGAAGAAGAACTCAAGGAAGTACGTGAATCTGAATTGTGGAAAGCGGGTGCTACCGTAAGAAAATTGCGGCCCCAAAACAACTAATGAACTTAAATTCAATGTAGCCGTTTGGTAAACAAATTCGTTTGCTAAACGGCTTTTTTATTTTTATACAATGGCAGAAAAAAAATATGTGCCCGGATTAAAAGATATCCAAATGGCCAGTGTAAGGTTGAAAAACATTGCAACCCACACCCCGCTGATGAATAATCTGAACTATTCCGATCGTTACGAGGCCAATGTCTTCTTTAAAAGAGAAGATCTTCAGAATGTACGTAGCTACAAAATACGCGGGGCTTATAATAAAATAAGGTCCATTAAAAGTGGTGCTTTAAAAAATGGCGTAGTATGCGCCAGTGCCGGAAATCATGCGCAGGGAGTAGCCTATTCATGCCATTTTTTAAAAATTAAGGGTACTATTTTTATGCCTAATCCCACGCCCAAACAGAAAATAAAACAGGTGAAAATGTTTGGAAAAGATGCCATTGATGTGGTATTGGTTGGCGATACCTATGATGATGCTTTTAATGAAGCCATGGAATTCTGTAATAAACACCAAAGCCAATTTATACATCCGTTTGATGACCCGAAAGTGATTGAAGGACAGGGAACTGTGGGGCTAGAAATACTTCAGGATGCTGGAACTTCAATTGATTACCTGTTTTTACCCATTGGTGGTGGAGGATTGGCTGCAGGGGTTGGCACGGTATTTAAAAATCTAAGTCCTGAAACAAAAATCATAGGTGTTGAACCTGCAGGCGCTCCTGCCATGAAAACCTCTTTGGAGAAAAACCAGGTAGTTACCTTAACTGAAATTGACAAATTTGTTGATGGCGCTTCGGTACAAAGGGTAGGGGAGTTAACCTTTGAAATATGTAAGCATGTGGTGGATGAGGTTATTACTGTTCCCGAAGGGAAGGTTTGTACTACTATTTTACAATTATATAATGAAGATGCCATTGTGGTTGAACCTGCAGGAGCACTCTCCATTACGGCTTTGGATAGTTTCAGGGATGAAATAAAGGGAAAAAACGTGGTTAGTATCCTTAGTGGCAGCAATAACGACATTACTCGTACAGAAGAAATTAAGGAACGTTCACTGCTTTTTCAGGGGCTTAAGCATTATTTTATTGTAAGATTTCCACAGCGGGCAGGTGCTTTGCGCGAATTTCTCGAAAATGTGCTGGGACCGCACGATGATATTACCCATTTTGAATATTCCAAGAAAAACAGCAGGGAACGCGGACCCGCAGTTATTGGGATTGAACTACAAAATCCAGAAGACTTCTCGCAACTCATCAAAAGCATGAAAGAAAGAAATTTTCATTATGAATACCTGAATGAGAAACCAGACCTTTTTCAGTTCCTTGTTTAATATAAGGTTGAACAAAAGAGGGCTGAGCAGGTCATTATAGTAGAAAAAATTATAATGGATATAACATTATCATAAAGTCTCAATCCTTTAAAATGAGATGCATAAATTTCAAGTGAAAATTTAATTATAGTATATGCGAAACATTAAAAAAATCTCCCTGTCAATTGTTTCAGCTTTTTTTGTGAACTTAGTATTGAGGGCACAAATTCCTACGCATCTTGAAGTTGATACAGATCCGGTTAATTTCTATGAATGGCCAAATCTTTTGGTATACATTGTTTTGCCTGTTCTGTTGGTGGTGTTTTTTATATGGTGGCGCCGCAACAAAATCCGGCAAAGGAACAAGCTCAAAAGTGATCTTGATAAGGATGTAAAATAAATACCAGGGCCAGGTAAACCAGTTCTGCTCTTATAACAACCCTGTAAGGTGTCAATATGTCACCATGGTATACTGCTTGTTGCGTCATATTGGCGTTCTTTTGTTGAAAAAATTCATAAAAATCTGTCTAAAACTATTTGGCACTTAAATTGAAAAAAGGCTTATAAAATTATTAACCAATAAAATTTTAAAGCCATGACACTTTTAAGATACAAAAATGCTGAGCCTAAGGCAAC
>JBEPYD010000227.1:0-6831 GCA_041641575.1 Bacteroidales bacterium | reverse complement strand
ATGTATCCGGTGCTTTACTTTGCCAAAAAAAGCCGGGCATGTTTCGTTGGCATGTCCACAAACGGTAATTACGTAATCCCATTCGTCTTTCAGATATTCATCAACCAAAGTGGGTTTATGATGGCTTATATCAATCCCCACCTCATGCATAACTTCTACTGCCTTGGGATTTACCTGCGGTGCTATGGCTGTGCCTGCAGAACATACGGTAAGGTTTTTATCGAAAGATTGCAAAAAACCATGTGACATCTGGCTTCGGCAACTGTTGCCTGTGCATAAAATAAGTATTTTCATTTTCGTAAAATTTTAACAGTTATTATCGTTACAACAATCCAATTCAGATAGAAAGGTATTCAGGATGTCGCTCATCGTTCTTAATTTGTCATTGTTCAGGCAATAATTAACCTTTACCCCATCAATGGTTCCTTTAATCAGGTTGTTGTCCTTCAATTCTTTCAAATGCTGGTTTACCGTAGTACGGCTAAGAGGTAGTTCCTGGCAAATATCACCGGTCATACAAACTTTGGTTTCAGCAAGGTATTTTAAAATGGCCAGGCGTGCCGGATGGGAAAGCGCTTTAAACAAGCCGGCCGCCTGCTGCAATTCGCTGTTGAATAATGTTGTTTTGTGCAGTGTCATGGTAAAAAAGTATATGTATTAAATATGACGTAAAAATACGTTATTACTTTTATTTTAACGTATAAATACGTCATAATTTTATGTTAAATTTTTATGAAGGCTATCTAAAGCAGATTAAGCTATTTTATTTTTGTAAGTGATCATGCCTATAACAGCCAATTGAAAAGGTATCCGAGAAGGATAATAAAAATAGTAATGGTGGTAAAAAAAACAGCGATAAGCTTCCACTGCATCACCTTTTTGAGTAGTGCTGCTTCAGGCAGAGACAAGCCCACTACGGCCATCATAAAGGCAATGGCAGTACCCAGGGGGATGCCTTTGGCCACAAAAACCTGTATAACAGGTACAATTCCTGCTGCATTGGCATACATGGGCACAGCCAGTACAACTGCCACAGGTACGGCATACCATTTATCTGCCGATAAGTATTCTGTAAAAAAATTTTCCGGAACAAACCCATGCATTGTAGCTCCTATGGCTATTCCTATAAGAATGTAGGGCAAAACCTTTCTTACAATTCCCCACCCTTCTCTTATAATGCCCGGCAAACGATCTAAAAAAGAAGTTTTTTCAGCCTGCCACTGCCCCGACGCATTTTCGGTATTTAATTGCATCTGCTGCACCCAATTGCTCAGATAGCGTTCGAGTTTCATTTTGCCCAATAAAATGCCACCTGTTGTGCCAAGCAAAATTCCGCTTATGGCATAGATAAGTGTGGCTTTCAGGCCAAATAATCCAAGAAACATTGCAACTGCCACTTCATTTACCAAAGGAGAAGTAATAAGAAAAGCAAAGGTGACACCCAGGGGTATCCCTCCGTTAATAAAGCCAATGAACAAAGGGATAGATGAACAAGAGCAAAAGGGAGTAATGGAGCCGAACAATGCTGCAAAAAGATACTGAAAGCCATACAATTTTTTAGTTGTAAGATAATTCCGAAGCCGCTCTACCGGAAAGTATGCATTTACAATTCCCATGAGCGTACTGATGAGAAACAGCAGGATAAGAATTTTTATGGTATCGTAAATAAAAAAATGCAATGATTCTGTAAAATGAGTGCCAGGCTTCAGGCCTAAAACCGTAAACAGTAAATAGTCGGTGAGTGGTTTTAGATAATAATACAGCAATATTATTCCGGTTAGCGATAAAACCATAAGGCACACAAATAAGATACGCTTATCCGGCGCAGAAGAAAAATACTTTGTAATTGATCGTGCTTTTGTGAACGACATAGAAAAAATATTACATAAAAATTATTGCCAGGTAATAGATTCCTATCCCCAAAAACAGGACAGCAACAATCCTGCGAAACCAGCGTTCAAAAACTTTGAGGCGGTTATAAAGGTTTCCCACACCTGATACCGTGTACGCCAGCAACCATGCAAAAATTATCACAGGTATGCCGGTGGCAAGGGCAAACAAAATGGGAAGGTAGAGGCCGGACGCACTACTAATGGTCATAGGAATGAGCATGCCAAAATACAGCACCCCACTGTAAGGGCAGAAGGCAAGCGCAAACAATACCCCCAGCAGAAAAACATCCCAATGGGTGTGCCGGGATTTCTCCTGAAATTTTTGGGTGAGATTTCCAAAACCGGGAAAATTAATTTTTATCACATCCAGCATCAGTAAACCGATAACAATCATTAGTGGCCCTATAATCTTCTCCCCGTTTTTTTGAAACCAACCTGACATTTCAAACTGATCAGCGCCAAAAAATATGATTACAGCCAGGAGCGTGTATGCTATTGCACGGCCAGCTGTATAGATAAGGCCACTTACAAATACCCTCTTCTTATTTTCAACATCTTTACTGATAAAGCCAATGGCCGTGATGTTGGTGGCAAGCGGACATGGACTGATGGCTGTCATTAACCCCAGTATAAATGCAGAAACAAAAGGCAATGAAGTACTATCCATTATATTGCTTAAGAATTCTTCCATTTTTTAATGTGTAAATTATTCAATCGGATCATTGATTACCTGATGAAAAGATTTATAATCAGTCACTTCATCAATCAGCATATCAGCACATTAAAACATTAATTTACCAATGGGTCTATTTTCGATTTTATAATTTCTTTTAGCTTGTCAGGATTGCTACGGGCATTCATAAACCCCTCGTTGGTAATATTTATACGGGTATCGCCGGCAACTATCAGAAGTGTCTGCCCGGATACATCAAGTTCATCTCCTTTGGCCTTTCCTGCATCCTCATCAAGGTTGTAGTCGGCAAATTCAACCTTGTTACCATAATATTCAGCCAGGGCTTCTTTAGAAACGCTTTCAACCGCATTGCAGGTGGCACAACGCCGGGTGTAGTGGAAATAATAAACTTCAACTTTATCTGACTTTGAAATAACAGAATCATCTTTTTTATTTGTTTGGGAGGAACATGAAATATTCATGCTCATAGCCATTACTGCAAGTAGAAGAACTTTAATTGTTTTCATCTGATTTATTTTAATTATTTTGGGTTAGAAAATTTTTAATTTCATTCATTGAAGGAACACGTCCTGAAACCACTACTTTTTCGTTAATTACCAGTCCAGGGGTTTGCATTATGCCATAACCCATAATTTTAACAATGTCTTCTTCTTTGGTTACATTGGCCTCAATATTTAACGCTGCAACCGCATCACGCGTGGCTTTTTCAAGTGATTTACACTTGGGACAACCTGTTCCCAGTACTTTTATTTCCATATTTGAAATTTTTAGATCTTTATAGTTCATAATTTTCAGCTCATTATTCGTTATTCGCAAAACACCGAACACAAGTTGCAAAAAAATATCAGAATTTTAGAAAATTCTTAAATAAATTCCGGGCTTCTTCCCAATTTTCTTTATTAATGCAATATTTGATGCGTGGCGCTTCAATTTCACCCTGAATCAATCCGGCTTCCTTAAGTTCTTTCAGATGTTGAGACAAGGTGGACTTTGCAATAGGTAAGTCCTCTGTTAAATCACCACTGTAACAACAGCTTTGCTTGGAAAGCAATTCCAGCACGTACATACGAACAGGATGCCCCATGGCTTTCGCATAGCGCGAGGCTTTTCTTTGTTCTTCAGTTAAAATTTCTGGTTTCAACATAGCTGTTCGTCAATTACCGAACAAAGATATATTAAAAATCCAATTTTTAATACAAAAGATTGATTTTGCTTCAGAAAACTCTTCGATTTTGAAATATGGAGGTAGCATTAGGCACTGACCTATAAAAAAGCTATATTTGAATAATAAATATTTTACAATAAATTGCTTTCCACAATTAACTAAAAAACTAACAAAATGAAAAAATTCATCCTTACCTCGGCAATCATTCTATTTGTAATAATGACAACCCAGGCCCAGTTCTTCGTGGGCGGAAGTTTTTCTATTAATGCCACCAGCGGAAGTGTAGAAGCTGATGGCACTTCGAATGATAAAGAGTCTACCTTCTCTTTTGGCTTCAATCCCAAAGCCGGCTATTTTTTCTCTGACCAGCTTATGGCAGGTGTAGGACTTACCCTCTCCACTTCAAGCACAAAAACCCCCGGCGATCCGGAAGTAATTAACAGAAACAACACTGTGGGTCTTACCCCATTTGCCCGTTATTATGCTTTCAACCTCAACAAATTCTCATTGTTTGCACAAGGTCAACTGCCTTTTTCAGTCAATAATCAGTCCCGGAAAGAAGGCAGTACAACAAATGAAGGGCCAACAACTACCAATATTGGTCTGAGTGTTTTCCCGGGCGTAGCCTACAACCTGAACGAAACCATTTCTCTTGAAGCTTACATCAATGGCTTCTCTTTTGCGCTGAACCACAGCATAGAAAAGGAAGAAATAGGAGGTATTGAATATAGAGACAAAGACACCAGCTTTGGACTGGGTGCCAACCTGAACAGCATTGCTACCACAGGTTTTATTACCATTGGGGCTATTGTGAAGTTTTAAACATATCAGGTAATTTTAAAAGGCTGCCTGGTGTTTCCGGGCAGCCTTTTTTTGTGCCAGTGTATAAAAGTTTGCAGCATTATATCCTGCAAATCTGTGACTTGTAAATATTCCATATGCAGGAAACAGCAATAAGTTAAGCTATGAAAACTATTGGCGCGCATTTGTAATGCGTGCTTAATTTTTCTTTCTCTTGTCCTTAAGGCTAAATAACATAAGGAAACACCATGGGAAATATCTGGGTATTGCATGAGAACAACAGACAGGTGCAAAGCTGCACCGTGTAGCAAATCTAAACTTACCTGATGTATACTCTTCCTGAAACGCACAAGTGGAAAACACTTGCGCCAGGGGTGGTCTTTTTTCGTGCCAGTGCTTAAAAGTTTGTAGCCTTATATTCCGCAAGTCTGTGACTTGTGGTTATTCCAAGCCCCGTAAATAGCAATGCATTAAGCGATGAAAAACACTTGCGTTAGTGGGGTATCATTCAAACTTTTCACCTGCAAAATAATAACGTTTTAGGTAATGCAAATCATCTTTGAAAACCTTATATTTTGCTTACATAAATCTATATTTGATTATCTATTAATCATAATAAATCCAATCATTATGAAAAAAATCAGTTTATTACTTGCCATTCTACTATCCTTTACCTTCTGTAAAAAAGATGAAGAGATGGGAAGCATCACAATTACATTTTCAGGTGAAAATCAAACACTGAAATCTGGTGCACAGGCTTTAGCAACCAATGTTAAAATCACAGATTTTAAACTCTCATTCCGTGACGTGGAATTTAAGAAAGACCAAAGCGATCTTGATTCTACTGAAGTTGAATTCAGAGGGCCCTTTGATGTAGACCTCATGAACGAATCAGAAGCCTTAAGCCAGACTATCGGAACTGTTGACATCCCGGATGGCACATATAAAGTATTACGGTTTAAACTACATAAAGATCGGGATCGGTTAGAAACTGATCCTTTATATGACCGCTCTTTATTCATGGAAGGAACCATAGATGGCAGTCCCTTTGTGTTCTGGCATGATGCAAGTGAAAATTTTGATATAGAAAATGTCGGAGGTATTATGGTGGCTGAAAATAATGTTGATATTGAAGTGCACTTCAACATAGATCAGTTTTTAAACGTTGTTCATACGATAGACCTGAGCCAGGCTGCAGATACTGATGAAGACGGAATCATTGAAATAAACCCTGATGATGATGATGATAATGGTGAAATAGCCAATCAGTTAAAGGAAAATATCAAAGCTGCAGCAGATTTAATTAAAATCCAATAAAGCTTCAATTATAGCAGAAGAAAAGCCGGCTCT
This sequence comes from Bacteroidales bacterium, assembly GCA_041641575.1. Taxonomy (GTDB): domain Bacteria; phylum Bacteroidota; class Bacteroidia; order Bacteroidales; family JBEPYD01; genus JBEPYD01. The sequence continues at coordinate 929 of JBEPYD010000227.1, read as the reverse complement.
TAAATGTGGCCGGCTTTTTTATTGCCATACGCCGCAAACAACAACAAGTTGAGCGATGAAATATAACTGGCGCGCATTTATAATGCGTGTTTCATTTTTTCTCTATCTTACCATAAAGGCTATAGAACAAGCATACCACCATGGAAAATGACCGGATGTTCTATGAAAAAATAGTCAGTTGCTAAGTTTTACCGCATCTAAAACCTAAACCTGCCGGATAAATAATCTCATTTCTTGAAACGCACAAGTGGAAAACAATTGCCCTAGTTGGGTCAATCAGGGCCGGAGGGATCGCCAAAAGTTCCAAACATGGGCAGGATTCAACCCGTCATATTGCCAATCCAATTACCACAATAAGGCATTCAGAAACAAAAAATTTCCTGAACCATTTGCAAGCCATACATTTACATCAAAATTAAAAACAATTTATCATGAAAAAGATTTTATTATCAGTAGCCATTTTCTCAGTGGCAATGGCAATAGCCGCTCAGGAAAACAATTACAATTATCTGTTTAAAGAAAACCAGGAAAATCCCCTCAAAAAAGAATGGTATGTGGGGTTAACCTCAAAACACATGCAGGTAAACTCCAATACCATGCCGGGTATAGAAGCTGGTGTTATGCTAAATGATGCTTTTTTAGTGGGCATTTACGGGATGGGCACCAGCGGCAATTTTACATTTCAAAATTACAATGGGTTCAATCACATTATGTATGGCGAGGGTGGACTTTTGGCCGGTTATGTTGCTAATCCAGATCAAATGCTTCATTTTGGCGGCACCATAAAATTAGGATACCTATCCCTCATTGCCCATGAAGATGAAATAAGGGTATTTGATGATTTTGAGCCAACTGCCGAAGATGATGGCGTGGTGTATCATCCGGAAATTTTTAGTGAAATTAACGTGGTCAGATTTTTAAAAGTACGT
>JBEPYD010000226.1:0-6835 GCA_041641575.1 Bacteroidales bacterium | reverse complement strand
CTTTCCTACACCAGCTTCTTTTACAGGAATTTTAACAGGTCTGTTTCCTCATCAGCAGCCACAGGAGAAGAAGAAAAAAGCAAATATACATTTTCATCGGGCAACCAGGATATCATATTAAAAACCGACCTAGACTATTTTCCATTGAAAAAATTGAGGATAAAATGGGGTGGTGGCGGCATTTTTCATATAATTAACCCTGGCGAGAATAAGTTTGAGAACGTTAACACTTACCTGGATGAAAATACAAATACCAAAATTCACAATACTGAATTTTTCACCTACAGCGAGGGTATTTTCACTACGGATCATTTCACCATTCACAGTGGTGTACGGTTATCAAATTTTAATGCTGATCAATCGTTTTTTGCAGTGCAGCCCCGCCTTTTACTTACTTATAAGGCCGGATCAGCCGGTAATGTCAGCCTCACCGCCACCCGCATGGTGCAGGAAATGCACTTGCTTTCAGGTCCTGGTGAGGGCATACCCACCGACATCTGGATACCTTCTACCCAAAATTTCCCGCCCATGCAATCTGATCAGGTTTCCTTATCCTATCATAAAGAATTATTTCCATGCACGGCCTGGTCATTTGATTTTTCTGTTATAGGCTACCGCAAAGAAATGCGAAATCTGGTAGAAGTTGTGGCAGGCTACGGCATATATCACCTGCAGGATGCCCTTGACGAGAAGGTGGAAACAGACGGCAAAGGCCTTTCTCACGGTGTGGAAGTACTGCTGCATAAAAAAACAGGTGCATTAAATGGCTGGATAGGCTATACCTTTGCACGCCATACGCGGCAGTTCGAAAATATCAACGGGGGCAAACCTTTTCAATACCGTTACGATCAGCCCCATGATTTATCTATTGTTTTAAACTACAAACTGAATAAAAAAGCAGCCATATCTGCCACCTGGGTATATGGCTCGGGTTACCCCGTTACCGTACCGGTGGCCAAATACCCGATTTATCATGATCTTTATGCCAATCATCCTGATGTAAGGGGTTATAATTCGCCGGAGAAGCCCCTCATTGCATATGCCTATCCTGATAAAAACACCTATCGGCTGCCCGCGTATCACAAACTCGATATCGGTTACCAACACACCAGAAAGCATGAAAAAGGCGGCACAAGAACCATTACACTCAATATTTACAATGTATACAACCGCAAAAACCCATTCTACCTCTATTATCAAAAAAATCCTGAGGGAGAGTTAAAAGCTTACCAGATTTCATTGTTTCCATTTCTGCCTTCGGTAAGTTATACGCGGGTGTTTTAGGTACCTCTTTAGCAGCGTTAATAAGTTTGTATTTAGCCATTTAGTAAAGACTTCGACTCCTTCAAAATCTCTTCTTTTGTATCAGTTGTAAATCCACTTTTTTCAGATCTTTCAAGTTTAGTCCTGAGCCAAACCTGATGTCGGGAGTGTACATTAGTAGGCTGTTGGTTAACGGGCATCAGGTTGCTGCTAAAAGGATTTTTATTACGGAATAACTTTCAGTTACAAGAGTGCCTTAAGTAAATCCCCTGATGTGGAGAAGCGACAAAAGCCGGTATGGGTGCTTCTTTCCCTTGATGGGATTGTGGCGCCTGCTGCGAATCATAACTCATAATCCAAACACCTTGCTATTTACCACACCTTTCATCCGGTCAAGCGGCAGGTATCCACTGAATAATAGTGTAGGCTTATCTCCGGCATTGTGATACACGGAAGGAAAACCATTGGCGCCCAGGGAACGTGAATATTGAAAATCTTCATGTGCAAGGGTAAGATATTCCGGCTCCTTCATCATGGCCGAGAAATTTTTTGCATCAAAGCCAATGCGTACGGCATAGCGGCCATAAGCCTCAATGTCTTCAGGTTTTTCACCGTCAACATATACCATCTGATGCAGCAATCCTGCATACTCCAGCGCTTTTTCCGCTTTATGCTCTTTTACCACAGCCAGTGCTATAGCAGGGGGCAGCGAATTGGATACCATGGTTCCCTCTTCAAGTGTGCCATTCACAAAGGCATCACCAAATTTTACACCGGTAGCCCGCTCTACATCCTTGTAGGCAGTTTTGATGTAAGGCGCTACTTCACCTATAGGACCAACCCTTTCGCCAAGAATCAATCCACCACTTACCACTGTAATATCCACTTTGTTTTGATATTCTTTGGCAAAGGCAGCCATTACCGGACTAAAACCAAAACACCAGCCACAAAGGGCATCGTATACATAAATAATTTTTTCTTTGGCTATTTTCATATTTTAAATTGTATGTTGTTTTTTACTGGATTTGTCTATCAATATAATACTATAACACTTCAAGTTTAGATAAGAAAGGACAAACAATGAATATCATTTGTATTTAACAATCTTAATCACTGATAAAGGGCATCTGGTGCACAAACTGTTCTTCTTTTACCTCTTTTAGGATAAAATGCGCCAGATCGGCACGGCTTACTTTTGTGCTGGCATTTACGCCTACCCATCCCACGCGGTATTTGCCGGTAAATGGGCCATCTGTAAGGCGCGGACCACGTACAATCTCCCACTTCAGGCCACTGTCTTTAAGAACTTTATGATGTTCAATGGCATCGTTAAGTATTTTGGGTACAGCTATTTTCATGATAAAGCGTATAGCCTTATCGGGAAATTTAGGTTCATCTTTCTCAGGAAATGGCAGTCCACCTCCTGAAAGGGAAATAATGCGCTCCACGTGATGCTTTTTCATGGCTTCAACAATATTTTTTGTACCATTGGTTTGTAACCACTCCGGCGATCCCTTTACATGTCCGAACAAGCTTACCACCACATCAGTGCCGGCAACAGTTTGTTCCACGTCAGTGGCATCCAGCACATCGCCTTGTATCACTTCAAGGTTTTTGTGCTGCTGATCAACTTTTGAAGTATTGCGTACCAGTGCTTTTACCTGGTATCCTTCCTCCAGGGCAAGGGCCAGAAACTCTTTCCCGGTTTTCCCTGTTCCGCCAAACAATGCTATTTTTTTCATATACTTTTATTTTGGGTTTATTGAGTTAACAATTCAAATTTGATTATTTCACAAAAATAATTTAGTTTTGCCGTACAATCAAACAAGTTAGTACTAACCATTTTGTAAGTATGGAAGTAAAAGCACAACAAGCACAGCAAAATACACTTAAAATAGGCGCCCGATGTCCCATTCGCACCACATTGGAGATGCTGGGCGGTAAATGGAAACTCCTAATTATATACCAATTGTACCAGGAAAAGCTTCGGCTTTCGGAAATAAGGCGTCGCATACCGGGCATTAGTGAAAAAATGCTGATACAGGAACTGAAGTCACTCACCGACAGCAACCTGGTGAAACGTATCAATTACGGCGAGGTGCCCCCCCGCGTGGAATACCAACTCACAGAAATGGGGGCGGAAGTTATTCCCCTCATAGACCATCTGCGGGATTTTGGTGTAAAGTATGATAAATTTTTAATGAATAATGGTTAATTGAAACAAATGCAAAAAATACTTATAACCGGAGCCACAGGCAATATTGGCATAGAAGTCATACACTGGCTTTATAAATTGCCCACGAAGCATAAAGTAATTGCCGGCGTTCGAAACACCGAAAAAGCAAAAGCGGTTTTTCCAGGCTACGATCAACTTGAATATACCCGGTTTGATTTTGAAGATACAGATACATTTGCCTCTGCCCTTGAAGATGTGACCACCATTTTTTTGCTCCGCCCTCCACATATTGCAGATGTGGAAAAATATTTTGCACCCCTGGTAAAACATATAGAAAGTGCTGGTATCAGGCAGGTGGTATTTTTGTCCGTGCAGGGAGTGGAAAAAAGCAAAGTTATACCACACCATAAAATTGAGCGCCTGCTTGAGGAATCCGGATTGGAATATGTTTTTCTGCGGCCTTCGTATTTTATGCAAAACCTCACCAGTACGCTAAAAAAGGACATTCAGCAAAAAAATAAAATCATTCTACCCTCAGGCAAAGCAAAACTTAACTGGATAGATGCTGCCAACATTGGAGAGTTAGCCGCCATCACACTGGAAAACTTTTCACAGTATAAAAACCAGAAAATTGAAATTACAGGGGATGAAAACCTGAATTTTTACGAAGTTGTTGATGTTATCAACCAAAATTCTAAAGCCAGCATTGCTTATAAGCCGGTAAATCCAATTAGTTTCTATTTTATCAAAAAGAAAGACGGTGTGCCTGCAGGCATGATTATGGTGATGATTATGCTGCACTTTTTGCCCCGTTTTCAAAAGGACCCGCAACGCTCAGCTGCCTACGAAAAAATTACCGGTAAAAAGCCAAATCCGCTGTCAGTTTTTGTAAAGCGGGAAGTGGATTTTTTTAATGCATCGGCTAACACAAACTAAAATTTAATAAAAGTTTTAGCCCACCATGCACGAATGAAGAATCTCCCACGATTTAGTTGTCTTTTAAGCACGAAGTCCTATTGGCGTATTCGTGGTTATATTTTTTAATCTATAAAAATGAGAAGGAGCCTTCTGAATGAATTTTCATATAGATAGTCTGGTTCCATGATATAAGGTTCAGGTAGATTTTTTTAACCACGAATGCACGAATGAAGAACCCCCCACGATATAGTTGTCTTTTAAGCCCGAAGTGCTATTCGTGAATTCGTGGTTATTTATGTTTTCTAAAAAAAGTGAAGGTGTCTTTTAAATGTGTGTTCAATTAAATAGTCTGTCTCCATGATACACCATTCAGGTAGATTTTTTTAACCACGAATACACGAATAAAGAATTTGCCAAGATATTGTTGTCTTTTAAGCTCGAAGTGCTATTCGTGCATTCGTGGTTATTTTTTTTTCTATAAAAATGAGAAGGAGCCTTCTGAATGAATTTTCATATAGATAGTCTGGTTCCATGATATAAGGTTCAGGTAGATTTTTTTAACCACGAATGCACGAATGAAGTAACCCCCCGCAATTTTTTGTTTTCTAAGTACGAAATGCTATTGGTGCATTGGTGGTTTTATTTTTTATTCTTTAAAAAAGTGAAGGGATCTGCTGAATAAGATTTCAATTCGATAGTATGTCTCCATGATACACCATTCAGGTAGATTTTTTAACCACGAATGCACGAATGAAGAACCCCCCACGATTTAGTTGTCTTTTAAGCCCGAAGTGCTATTCGTGCATTCGTGGTTATTTTTTTCTATAAAAATGAGAAGCAGCCTTCTGAATGAGTTTTCATATAGATAGTCTCTCTCCATATTACACCGTTCAGGTAGATATTTTTAACCACGAATGCACGAATAAAGAAATTCCTGCAAATTTGTTGTTTTATAAGCACGAAGTGCTATTCGTGAATTCGTGGTTATATTTTTTATTCTTTAAAAAAGTGAAGGGATTTCCTGAATGAGTTTTCAATTAGAAAGTCTGTCTCCAGGATCTCTCGTTCAGATAGATTTATTTTAACCACGAATGCACGAATGAAGAAACTCCCAGAACTTTATTGTATTCTAAGCAGGAAGTGGTATTGGTGATTTTAAATACTCGTTTGCAAAGCAAATATTTTGTTATTATCTTGCTTAAATAAAGGGTATTTAGACAAGAAATATGAACGATTCAATGCTGATTTATAAAAGTGAGAGTTATAAGGTTATTGGTGCATGTATGGAAGTACATAACCAATTAGGTCCAGGCTTTTTAGAAGTTGTTTACAAGGATGCTCTGGAAGTTGAATTTACAAATTTGATGATTCCTTTTACCAGGGAAAAAGAATATACTGTAAAATATAAAGAAACTATTTTGCCGCATAGATTCTGTGCTGATTTCGTTGTTTACGAACACATAATTCTTGAAATTAAAGCAGCCTCCACATTAAATGAAAAACATCAGGCGCAAGCGCTAAATTACCTCTCTGTTTCTAATGAAAAACTGGCTATTATTGTAAATTTTGGAGAGATGGTTTTAAACTTTCAGAGGTTAGTTAAATAAAATGTGATTATCGAGCATTAATGTTAATTTAGTCTCTTGCCACCATTAAACATTATTTATTGTATAACTGAGATTTCTATATTTAAGAAACTAAACCTTTTGAATGAATTTTCATATATATAGTCTGCCTCCATGATATACCGTTCTGGTAGATTCTTTTAACCACGAATGCACGAATGAGGAAACCCCTCCAATTTTCCTGTATTCTAAGCATGAAGTGCTATTCGTGTATTCGTGGTTATATCTTTTTCCTAAAAAAGGTGAATGAACTTTTTGAATGGGTATTCAGTTCGATAGACTATCTCCATGATACACCGTTCAGGCAGATTATTTTAACCACGAATACACGAATGAAGAAACTCCCGTGATTTAATTGTCTTTTAAGCGCGAAGTGCTATTCGTGCATTCGTGGTTATATGTTTTTAAAAAAAGTGAAGGGGTCTTTTAAATGTGTGTTCAATTAAATAGTCTGTCTCCATGATACACCGTTCAGGCAGATTCTTTTAACCACGAATGCACGAATGAAGAAACCCCCACGATTTAGTTGTCTTTTAAGCACGAAATGCTATTGGTGCATTGGTGGTTATATGTTTTTAAAAAAAAGTGAAGGTGTCTTTTAAATGTGTGTTCAATTAAATAGTATGTCTCAATGATACACCGTTCAGGAAGATTTTTTTAACCACGAATGCACGAATGAAGAACCCCCCACGATTTAGTTGTCTTTTAAGCCCGAAGTGCTATTGGTATATTGTGGGATATATTTTTTAATCTATAAAAGTGAGAAGGGATAGCAGTATTCCAATAAATATGCTGTTGCATCATAATTCTTAATCGCATATTCTTTGAAGAAAATACCTAACGCTAATTCGGC
>JBEPYD010000225.1:0-6872 GCA_041641575.1 Bacteroidales bacterium | reverse complement strand
TCAAAATCCTACGATTATGTTATTGATGCCATTGATACCCTTTCACCGAAAATTTCTTTGATAATGCATGCTGTGAATCAGGAATTTCCATTGATCAGTTCCATGGGGGCCGGAGGAAGATTTGATCCTTTTCAAATTCAGGTAGATGATTTCTGGAATACAAAATATTGCAGATTGGCATATTACCTGAGAAAAATCCTTCGTCGGCTAAAGGTTGAAGGAGCTTTTAAAGCGGTTTATTCTACCGAGCAGGTGAACAAAAGTTACCTGAAGGAGACCCTGGAGGAAAAGAACAAAAAAGCCATCAATGGCACCATTTCATACCTTCCTCCCATTTTTGGTTGTATATGCGCATCGGTGGTGATCCGCGATTTAACCGGAAATTAAATGTTATTTAACATCCTGTAACTGCCTTGTTCACGGAATTTTTGTAATTTGCATGTATGGTTTGGTGGATAATTTTCATACTTCTTTTATCCTTTTTTACCTGGTTGATTGTGGGGCCGTTAATCCTGAAAATCAACACCAGTAGAAACATTTATGAAATTAAGTTACCAGGCATTTTTAAAGGGATGATTATTCCCACAGATGAATTCCTGGTTTTTAAAATCTGGTTCGCTTTTATCCCGATTACCTTTGATCCATTAAAGCAATCCATAAAAAAAAATAAAAAACCAAAAAAGGAAAAATCAGTGAAAAAATCAACGAAAAAGAAATCCCGAAAAAAAATACAGGTAATTCAAATACGTAAATTGATTGTCCGGATTTTTAACTCATTTAATATTAAAAAGTTGGATATGAATATTGACACGGGAGATTTTATTCTGAACGCCAAACTGGTTCCGGTTTTTTCAGCCATACATTCAGAAAAGCGAATGATGACGGTAAATTTCCAGGAGGTAAACCACCTGGAATTAATCATTACCAACCGGCTTTTCAATTTTATAAAAATTGCTATTAAAACATTTGTATTTAAATCTTAAACCTAAAAAAAATGGCAGAAACAAATTTTGAAGAGATGTTAAACAAGATCTCTGAAAGCGTAAAAAGTTTTGCAAATACCGATACGGTTATCGGTGAAGAATTTAAACTGGGTGAATTTACTTGTAAACCTGTTATTCGAATTGGTGTTGGTTACGGTGCCGGCGGTGGCTCCGGTGACGATCCCAAACAAAAGGCATCCGGAACAGGTGGGGGAGCCGGCGCAGGCATTGGAATTGCACCCATTGGATTTTTGGTGACAAAGGGAGATGAGATTTCGTTTATTCCTGCAGATAAAAAATCAGGATTGGCCTCCATGTTTGATAAAGTACCCGACCTGGTTGAAAAAATTATGGATAAGACGAAGGAGAAAAATTAGTACTGGATCAATCAATGACCAAGTATACCTAATAACCATCTTTTTATTTAATGTTCTTTGACTTTTTATAAGTCATTTCACAATAATTAAAGATAAAAAAATATTAAAACCTTATAGTATATTGGCTAATTTTATTTATTTTTAACCGCTCAGTAACGCTTAGGCAAGTGTTATCTGACTCAATCAATTAATAATTTGTCATATAAAGCAAAAAAGATGTTTCAATGGCATCCAAATTAAGCCCTTTGAAAACCTTTTCACATGTTTCTGTATTGGCATTCGTACTGCCGTTTTTGCTTATGGCCGCAGGGAGCAGATCTTCTGAATTGTTCTATAATAAAACGGGGGATTCAGAAAAATTTAAGGTATTCTTTGATCTGGCTAAATCTCCTGCGGTTTCAAAGCACTTTGACAGTATTATTTATTATGCTTCCAAGGCGGTAGAATATGCTCCCGATATACTTTCCGAACTAAAAGCTGAAAATTTGATAGCCAAAAGCTTTTTTTATAAAGGCGATTACGACAGTGCTAAAGTTTATTGGTTGCAAAACCTTAGATTAGCCGATGAAATGAAGGATAGTGTTTGGTTGGGCAAAACAATTAACAATATTGGATTACTTTCGATTTACGAGGCTGAATATGATTCGGCCATTTATTACCTAAAAAAGGCGCAGGCCATGAAAGAGCGGCATGATAAAGCCAAATTGGGATCTACATTGAACAATATCGGTCTTGCGTATATGAAAATGGAGAAATATTCCAAGGCGTTACCTTACTTTAAGAAAGCTGCTGTGGTTAAATCAAATAATAACAGACGGTTATCTCTAGCTAATACGTATAATAATATAGGAATTATATATAAAAACACAGCAGAGCATGATTCAGCCATAAAATACTACCGGGCATCCCTTAATATTGCTATTGAATTTGATGACTTTCAGAAACAGGCTTTTATTTATAATAACCTGGCTACCTTGTATCGTGGCAAACAACTTTATAATAAAGCTATTGATAATGCTAAAAGATCTTATGATTTAAAAATAATCATTGGGGATAAAGTTGGTGCTTTCAATACATTAAACAATCTCGCAAATATATATATTGACATAGACAATACAACGCAAGCCCTGAAGGCACTTAGAGAGGCTGAAGCAATTGAACAAAACATTGAAAAAAATCTGTTTTCGTTTTTTCATTTAAAGGTCTGGTCCCGGTATTATGAGTCTACCGGTCAATATCAACAGTCCCTGGAATTTTTAAAAAAAGCAATGGAACAGCGAGTCATGGAAATGGATCAAGATAAAAACGATAAAATTGCCAAATGGGAAATTAAATATGAAACACAAGCAAAGGAAAACGAGATTCAGCATATGAAACTAAAGCAGGAACTCATTCAGGCAAGGATTGACCAGAAACATTCACAATTTGTGTTTCTTATCCTTTTTTTCGTTTCACTTTTTGTTGCCCTTGTCTTATATCTGAGAATATATAAGCGCAAGAAAAAAATGGAATTGGATTTACATCAAAATCGGATCGAAGGACTTAAAAACAGAATAAAGGAATTACATACCGGTATGACGGTATCACTACTGCCAAGTTGTAAAGATATAAATCAAAAAATTCACACACCGCTGAGCGAGAGAGAGTATGAAGTGCTAAAAGAAAGTTTGGGAGGTCTTAAAAACGCTGAAATAGCAGAAAAACTTCACATTTCGATAAACACAGTGAAATACCATCTTCGCAATGTGTATCAAAAATTAGGAGTAGAAAATCGAAAAGGAGCCTTCCACATGCTTATTCCGGATGCTGTTTAAAGGTGATCCGCATCATTGTTTTTGCTGCGATTCCTCACTTTTCCCAAAAACTACCCCTAAGGTATAGGAAACTTATTCCCTTATTTATGCTACTTCATGGCAAATTAATCAATAATTAAAATGAATGTGTCATGAAAATTTTTTTATCCATTATTTCTGCGATTTTATTCTTTTCACTATTGCACGAATCAGCCTTAGCCCAGAATGAATTCATCACTACCTGGGAAACCACTACAGCTAATGAAAGCATTAGGCTTAATTTCCCCTATAATGCCCTTAATGTTTACAATGTGGACTGGGGAGATGGAAATACCCAAACTGGACTTGTAGGAGACGCTTCACATACTTACGCCAATGCCGGGATTCATACGGTAACCATCACAGCTACTACCCTTTCGGCAAAGTTCAGCACGGATAAACTAAGAAGTGTGGAGCAATGGGGTGATATACAATGGACACGACTTGATTATATGTTTGCTGGTTGTGACAATTTAGCATTTAATGCGCCAGACGCACCTGATTTTTCTAATTTGGTTTACACATTAGCATACGACATGTTCAAAAATGCCTCTAATATTAGTGGCAATCTGAGTAACTGGGATATGAGTGGCGTCACTAACATGACTTCTATGTTTGAAGGTGCATATAATATTACTGCCGACATCACCAATTGGGATGTTAGCAATGTTATAAACATGCAAGCTATGTTTGCGGGAGCATTAGATTTTAACCAGGATATAGGAAGCTGGGATGTTTCCAGTGTTACCAATATGGGCAACATGTTCTATAATGTGTGGGCATTTAATCAAGATATTGGTAGTTGGGATGTCTCTCAAGTGGAAACATTTTCCCGAATGTTTGAGAGAGCCTTTGCATTCAATCAAAATCTAGGTTCTTGGGATATTTCAGGAGCCCTTGATGGACAAAGAATTGATTTTGATGATAGCGGCATGAGCCGGGAAAATTACGATTCAACCTTGTTAGGTTGGATTAATTTACCTCTTTTACCCAACGACTTTATTGTAGAGGCAAAAGGTTTAAGTTTTTGTAAAAGCACCTTAGCAAGAGAGGAATTTAAAACCAAGAACAACTGGACCTTCACAGATGACACACAAGATTGCAACGGAAGCGCCTTTATAACCACCTGGAATATACAAACTACCAACGAAGAAATAGAAATACCCACTAATGGTACGGGTTATAATTACACAGTGCTATGGGGAGATGGCACAGGCGATGATCAAGTAACCGGATCTAAAAAGCACAACTATGCTGCTGCTGGTGCTTATCAGGTAGTCATATTTGGCGACTTTCCTGCCATTTACTTTAATAATACCGGCGATAAGGATAAAATTACAAGCATCGATAGCTGGGGAGATATACAGTGGCAAAGTATGAACAGTGCCTTTGAAGGTTGTACTAACCTGACCTACAATGCCACCGATGCCCCTGATTTATCCAATGTCACAGACATGTCTTATATGTTTGCCGGAGCCAGTAGTGTAAACGGCAACTTCAATTCATGGAATACAAGTACTGTCACTGATATGTCTTACCTGTTTAAGAATGCTACGTCGTATAATGGAGGTGTTCGCAATTGGGATGTCAGCAATGTCACTACCATGGAAGGAATGTTTAGTGGAGCGTCCTCTTTTAATCAGACAGGTATCGCTTTCTGGACTCCGGCAAACCTGGTAAATGCATCTTATATGTTTGAAAACGCCACTACTTACAGATTTTCAATCTTTAAGAATGCTGATAATCTGCAGAATATGGAAGGGATGTTTAAAGGGGCATCTGCATTTGAAGGGCCAATTTATTTGAATTTAAAAACTTCCGTGACAAACATGAAGGATATGCTGAAAAATGCAACTTCATTTGACCGTTATATAGGCAGCTGGAATATCAGCAATGTGACAAACATGGAGGGTATGCTATCCGGTTCTGGTTTGAGCAAAGAAAATTATGGCAGGGCGCTTCAAGACTGGAGTGAAAAAACACTGCAAAATGGAGTAACCCTCGGTGCCGATGGCCTGGAATACTGTGCCGGCAGGGTGGAGCGACAGACCATAATAGATACTTATAACTGGACCTTTGTCGGAGATGCAGAAACCTGTCCGGAAATTGTGAATATTCCTGATGCTAATTTTAAAAATCGCCTGGTAACTTTATACGATCACAACGGAGATAATGAAATAGATGTGACAGAAGCAGCAGGGGTAACAACTCACATATCAGCCCAAAATTTAAGCATTGCTGATCTCACCGGCATAGAAGCTTTTGTTAATATTACCGAACTATATGTGGATGAAAATCCAATCACCTCATTAGACCTGAGTAATAATCTGGCTTTGACCGAGGTATATGCGAGAAATTGTCAGCTAAGTAGTCTTAATTTAGGTAATAATACGGTAATTCAAAGATTTAACGCCGATCAGAATGATTTTACTACTGTTGATTTGAGCAATTACACCACTTTGGAGTGGATTGATTTATCGGAAAATCAATTGACTTCTATACAGCTTCCGTCCACCTCAACACTTGGTGCTTTATACCTGGATAATAATCAACTCGAGGCCATCGATTTAACTGGAATTACGAGTGTTGCCTATTTAAATTTATCGTATAATGCATTAACCGGAATTGATGTAAGTCCTGTTACAGCACTTGAGATACTCAACCTACGTAACAACAATATATCCTCGGAGGTATTTGGTTCGAATGCTCAGTTGACAGATTTGTACCTGGGTTATAATCCATTGACTTCTGTAGATGTTTCCGGATTAAGCGAGTTGGCTGATTTAAGACTAAACAATACTGATATTACAACGGTTGATGTTTCTCAAAACACGAGACTGCACAATCTGAGCGCGGATAACAGCGCACTGAACACTTTGGATTTGAGCAATAATACTGAACTTACAGGATTGAGAATTGAGAACACTGAGTTGACGACGCTGGATTTAAGTGCCAATTTAAAACTGGATTTATTATCTGCCACAGGCTCCAAATTAGTTGAGCTCGATTTATCCGGTATACCCGGCCTCGACGAAATTTTCCTTTCCGGTAATAATTTACAAAGCCTGAATGTTGCCAGCGGAAACACTTCACATGAAGATTTTGTAGCCACGAATAATCCGAACCTGTACTGCGTGGAAGTAAGTGATGTGACTTATTTTGAAACTAATTTCCCCAATGGAATAGACCCTCAGGCAAGTTATTCTCTCAACTGTAATATCGTCCCTGAAAATATAATACTCAGCAACAATATTATTGATGAAAATAATGCCATAGGCGATATCATCGGAAGTTTTTCGACAACAGATGCTGATACAGATGATACCCATACTTACACCCTGGTAGCAGGCACAGGCGACGCAGACAATGCGAGCTTTACCCTCACAGTCGCTGATCTGCAGGCAGCCGAAGTATTTGACTTTGAGACAAAGTCCAGCTACAGCATCCGGGTACAAACCGACGATGGCAATGGCGGTACTTATGAGGAAGTTTTCACCATTGCTGTGACAGACGTGAATGAAGCACCAGAGGCAATCTCATTATCGGCCAATAGCATTGATGAAAACAATTCGGTTGGAGATGTCATTGGGAGTATTTCCACCACAGACCCTGATGCCGGCGATACCCATACTTACACCCTGGTAGCAGGCACAGGCGACGCAGACAATGCAAGCTTTACC
>JBEPYD010000224.1:4739-6875 GCA_041641575.1 Bacteroidales bacterium | reverse complement strand
CTGCATGGGTATACACACCTCCATCAGTTTCGCGGGGAATGCTGCTGCCCACTACATTGCATACTCCCAGTACCATAGCACCGGAACTTTTGGCCAGCTTTATGGCAGCGAGAGTGTCAGCCGTTTCCCCACTCTGGCTTATGGCAATGATTACATCGTCCTTATATATAATAGGATTCCGGTAACGGAATTCTGAGGCATATTCAACTTCAACCGGTATGCGTGCAAATTCTTCCATCATGTATTCACCAACCAATCCGGCATGCCATGAAGTACCACAGCCAATAATAATGATTCTTTTTGCTTCGAGCAGGCGTGGCATTACATGATACAAGCCACCAAGGTGAATTTCCTTCTGGTCTATACTTACACGGCCGCGGAACGTATCAAGGATGGAACGTGGCTGTTCAAAAATCTCTTTAAGCATAAAATGCTCGTACCCGCCTTTATCAATTTCGCCAATATCAAGGTCGAGCTTATGTATTTTGGGTGTCAGCTTATCGTTTTGAATGGTCTTCAGATTTAACTCTCCAGGTTTGATAATTGCAACATCGTCATCGTTTAGGTAAATCACACTGTTTGTATGTTCTATGATGGGTGTGGCATCAGAAGCCAGAAAATATTCTTTATCGCCAACGCCTATTACCAGGGGGCTGCCTTTTCTGGCAGCGATGAGCTTATCCTGCTCGTCACGGCAAATAATAACAAGACCATATGCCCCGATTACTTTTGTTAAGGCCAGCCGTACGGCAATTTCTGCACTTACCTTACCTTTTAGATAAATATACTCAATCAGATTTACAAGGACTTCTGTATCTGTCTCTGATTTAAATGAATAGCCCCGATTTTCCAGTTTCTTCTTTAGCAAGCCATAATTCTCGATAATTCCGTTGTGAATAAGGATAAACTTACCATTTTCTGAAATATGCGGGTGGGCATTTACATCGCTGGGTTCACCATGGGTGGCCCAACGGGTATGTCCAATGCCAATGTTTCCGGAGATATCCTTATCAGCTACATGAGCTTCCAGATCACTAACTTTACCCAGACATTTAAAAATTTTAGCCTCATGGTTAAGAATAGAAATACCAGCAGAATCATAGCCCCTGTATTCTAATCTTTTAAGTCCACTTATCAGGATGGGGTATGCTTCTTTTGATCCAATGTATCCAACTATTCCACACATTTGTTTACAGTTTTGTGTACATTATTTTTAGTGATATCTTTTTATTTTCACTATCCTCTGATTTTAAAACAACCCTTCTTGGTACGGTTTGATTTGCCGAAGGTTGCATAATAAGGGATGTGTTGTCTGTATCTCCATCAATATAACCTTGTACATATCGGGTAATATTAAAGGTGTATGACATGGTCTCCTCATCGAGCACCCCGCCAAAAATAGACTGACCTGAAAGGATGTCAATTACAGGAATCAAAACACCTTCTTCTTTTTGCAAAAGAATCATATTTCCGGGTTTGGCAATAGAATTGCTGAGTGATTCATCTACATAAACTGTCAGCTCTGCTTTATTTACAGCAACGGGAACAGAATCTCTCCATTGTGCAAAATTATCCAGATTGATAACAGCCTCTGTACCATTCATAGCCTGCACATAAAGAAGGGTATCGCTGTTTGTTTCATTTCCAATTTTATCGGCTATTGGGCTATTGGTATAATCATGTTCAAAAAACTGATTCCTCACACCGCCTGTTAAAAAATCAAATGCGAAGCTAAGGGAGTCTTCGGATAAATTGCGGTAGTACATATCAATGATGGTGCTGTTATCCTCGAAATTTAATACCACAAGTGACTGGTTATTTTCCTGGTGAACAGGTTCAAAATGTAACCCGGGAAAATAGTCGAGAAAATAAACAAGGCTGTCATAAACAGTGGTATCAGCGTTAATAAACCGGGAGGCAAGAGACGTTCCAATGTTTAGATTCAACGTTTTTATTGCCACAGTCTGGGGTTGTGAACCTACTGTTCTGGTAACAGAATCAATTTTATAATAAGGTTTTCCGGTAAAGATGGGATTTGTGGGGTCGTAGTATCCATCTGGAGAGGTCATTGAACCCGGAATGGAATCTGTTAGTTCAAAAACCTGTATGGCGGGGAAATTTGTTGTATCTCCAAAT
>JBEPYD010000224.1:0-4729 GCA_041641575.1 Bacteroidales bacterium | reverse complement strand
ATAATGCAAACCGGAAAACCATTGAATCTGCAGTGGGTACCTCACCAAAATCAACCTGTCTGAGTGTTGGGAAGATTTGTGCATTAAAGGAAGCTTTGCTATAGCCAAAAAGAGAATCATCAAACTCTCCTATGGTAAGAAAAGCCGGTGAAGGTGAGGGTAATCTTTCCTGCTGCCGGGTGAAACTGCTTACATTATTTGTAATTAAAAATTGTATGTTATTTTTATCTCCATCAGGGATAAGATCTACACCCAGGAAGGATGGTTCATCTTCGCATCCCTGAAAAAGTATTACAGATATTAATAATGCCAGTAGCAGTTGATTGGATAACCGGAAGAAGGACCGGTGAAATAATGAAGCGCTATTCATTTTCTTCATCAAGTATTTTATCATAAAAGGATGAATATGCATCAATATAGGTGTCCATATTATGGTATTCCAGATATGGTTTTTCAATTTTTGCAAGATATTTTTCAACTTCTTCATTTATTTGTTCACTTCCTTTAATGGCGGCATCAGAGTGCTCAATAGCAAATTTAGATACATTTATAAAATCAGGTTTGGAAAGCAATGCAGTATCATTTTCTTCAATACCTTCCATGGCAATTTTATTTCTTATGCCACTATCTAACGAATCATTGAAGTCATCATTGTACACAGAGTAAATTACTTTTGAATTTGCAAAAGTGGGTTCTTCATTATAAACGCGTTTTATCAGCAGAGGCACCATATTTGTAATCCAGCCGTGGCAATGAATAATGTCCGGAGACCAACGCAGCTTTTTAACTGTTTCAAGTACGCCACGGGCAAAAAAGATGGCACGTTCATCATTGTCTTCAAAATAAGTTCCATCATCGTCTTTCAACATATGTTTACGCTGAAAGTATTCTTCGTTATCGATGAAATAAACTTGCATTCTTGCACTTTGTATAGAGGCTACCTTTATGATAAGCGGATGATCAGTGTCATCAATGATCAGGTTCATTCCAGAAAGGCGAATAACTTCATGCAGCTGATTTCGTCGTTCATTTATTAATCCATACCTGGGCATAAATGTTCTTATTTCTTTTCCTTTTTCCTGTATTCCCTGCGGCAGATTTCTTCCTATTTGTGAAATCTCCGTTTCCGGCAAATAAGGAGTAATTTCCTGTGAAATAAAGAGCACTTTTTTATTTTCCATGAACAATGTAATTGGGGTTTTCAAAACATTCTGCAAAATTACTAAAAAATATTCACATAGCATGTTATGTGATTATCTTACTATTGTTTAGAATAAATTATGGAAAATTAGATTTAGCTACTATGGGTAGAATCTGAAATCCTTCTATCTTTGCACTTTTTCTTTTTATGGATATTATACATCACATTGGTGAATTACAGCAAAAGTTGCATTCTCATAAGGAGAATGGGCTTTCTATTGGTTTTGTCCCCACCATGGGAGCCCTGCATGCAGGGCATATTTCCCTTGTTGAAAGAGCAGCCGGAGAGAATGATATTGTGGTCGTTAGCATCTTTGTAAATCCCACACAATTTAACAATCCGGATGATTTGCGTAATTATCCACGCACACTTGAATCCGATACAGCACTACTTCGTAAATTCAAATGTGATATTGTATTTGCCCCGGATGAGAAAACCATTTATCCGGAGCCGGACACCCGCACTTTTTCTTTTGGCCGGCTTGAGCAGGTAATGGAAGGCAGGCACAGACCCGGACATTTTACCGGTGTTGCCAGGGTAGTATCAAAGCTTTTTTCAATGGTGAAACCCCACCGGGCATATTTTGGGGAGAAAGATTTTCAGCAACTTGCCATTATTCAAAACATGGTAGATCAAATGAAATTTGATATAATCATTGTACCTTGCCCCATTATCAGGGAGGAAGACGGTTTGGCAATGAGCTCCCGTAATGCATTGCTTTCCCAGGCACAGAGAAAGATTGCTCCCACTATTTACCAGACCATGAAGAAAGTTGAAAAAAAATACAATACCCATACAATAAATCAGCTAAAAGACTATTTTAAAGAGGCAGTGGAATTGTCTCCCTTACTGAAGATTGAATATGTTGAGTTTGCAGATGAATCAACCCTTGAGCCTATTGATCAAAAACTTGATAAACAGCAAGTAAGGTTATTTGTGGCTGTGCTTGCAGGAGACATTCGACTAATAGATAATCTTAAAATAAATTCGTAACTTTGCGCTATTATGAATATAGAAGTTGTAAAGTCAAAATTACATAAAGTAACTGTAACTGAGGCTAACCTAAATTATGTTGGCAGCATTACCATTGATCAGGATTTAATGGATGCCGCTAATTTGATTGAAGGAGAAAAAGTTCAGATTGTAAATATCAATAACGGGGAAAGACTCGACACATACATTATTAAAGGTGAAAGAGGGTCGGGTGAAATCTGCCTGAATGGCCCTGCAGCCAGAAAAGTCCAGGTTGGCGACGTAGTAATTATCATATCCTATGCAAGTATGGATTTTGAAGCAGCAAAAAAATTTAAACCTACAATTGTTTTCCCTGATACGGCATCCAACAGCCTTATTTAAATTCACTCTGTAATTGAAGCGTTTCATTTTAAATACACTCAAGTTTCTCGCTTTTTTATCGCTTGGTATAAGCCTTCTTTATTTTGCCTTTAAAGGAATTGACTTTCAGTCGCTGATGAGCCAGTTCCGGAAAGCCAAATATGGGTGGATAATTCTTTCATTGTGCTTCGCTTTTGTAGCCTATGTAAGTCGCGCTTACCGTTGGAACCTGCTGATTGAACCTTTGGGATACAAACCTACGCTGAAACAAAGCTATCATGCACTGATGGTGGGGTATCTTGCTAATTTTGCCTTTCCGAGGATAGGTGAAATTACACGCTGTGGATTTTTAAACCGCACAACTAAAATTCCCGTAGACTCCCTGTTTGGAACTGTGATCGTAGAACGTATCATAGATATGGTCACCCTGCTGCTCATGCTTCTGATACTTGTGGTTGCCCGGTTTGAGCTTTTTGGGAATTTTTTCAATGATAATGTCATCTTGCCGCTGTGGCAGAAAATTTCTGGAACTTTGGATTTTTCAGTTTTTGTTTGGATTCTTGCCGGAAGCATTTTTTTACTTTCAATTTTACTGGTTGTGGTATTAAAAGAGCGCATATCTAAGATAATTTTGGTACAAAAAACCCGCAAAGCTCTCACGGGTATCGTTCAGGGATTAAAAACGGTTTACCGGATGAAAAGGAGAGGCGCTTTTCTGTTACATACCATACTTATCTGGCTGATGTACTTATTAATGACCTGGGTGGTTGTATTTTCAATTCCGGCTACTTCAGAACTAAAAATTATTGATGGATTGTTTCTGCTCGTGGTTGGAGGATTTGGAATGGCAGCACCTGTGCAGGGAGGAATAGGCGCTTATCACTGGATAGTTTCTCTGGGCCTCTCTATTTATGGTATTGAACGTGCAGAAGGACTGGTTTTTGCCACCCTCTCGCATGGTTCTCAATCAATTTTTGCAATTTTGCTAGGCACAATAAGTGTGGTAGTTATCTTTATCAGCCTGAGAAAAAAGAACAAGAACTTTTCTGTTTCGGAGATAACAGCTGATAAAAACCTCTCTTCTACTGCCCAAAAACAACTTCATCATGACACCCCTGGAACTGATTCAAAATAAAATAATTGCAGACAGAGAATCGCTGGAGCGATGGCTTGCTGCCCAGCGTTTTAAGGAATCCAAAATTGTTTTCACCAACGGATGCTTCGATATTTTACATCGTGGACATATTGAATTGCTGGCTGGTGCTGCAAATTATGGTGATTTATTGATTGTTGGCCTTAATACAGACGATTCTGTGAAACGCCTGAAGGGTGAAAACCGTCCTTTGCAGGATGAACAAACCCGTGCCATGATAATGGCTTCACTCCGTTTTGTTGATTTGGTTGTGTTTTTTAACGAAGATACGCCTGCACAATTAATAGACACAATTGTTCCAAATGTTTTGATTAAAGGTGGAGACTATATAAAAGAAGAAATTGTTGGATATGAAACCGTAACAAATTCCGGAGGGGAAGTTGTGATCCTGGATTTTGTACCTGGCTTCTCCACTACATCTGTAATTAACCGCATGGGTTGATATTATAACATGCACAGAATAATTGGGTTCTGCAAGAAAACTCACGTGGTTAAATAGAAAAACACAATTTCAGTCTTGCGAAGTCATAAAAAGCCCGGTTTACTTATATAAATGAGCATTTTCATGACAAGCATAGCGAAGAATTTAGGTTTTCCTGCAACCACAAATTTATGATAGGATTTCCATCATATTATCCTTACTTTTAGCTGAAAATTAAACGTGAATGCTTATGGCTAAGGCAAGACGTACTTATGTCTGTCAGAACTGTGGTGTAGAATCTGCAAAATGGGTGGGAAAATGCCCTTCCTGCCAGGAATGGAATACCTACCGGGAAGAAATAATATCTCCGGAGCCGAAAAATATGTCTTTAGCAGTTACTGGTGAAAAAGCCACGCCCAAACTTATTGATGACATCACCGGAACAACCTATAAGCGTATACCCACAGGTCAGGGAGAATTTGATCGTATTCTCGGCGGTGGCATGGTGCCGGGCTCTATTATTCTGTTAGGAGGCGAACCGGGTATTGGCAAATCCACGCTTGCTTTGCAGGTAGCATTAAAAATTGAGAATATAAAAACCCTGTATGTATCTGGAGAG
>JBEPYD010000223.1:0-6884 GCA_041641575.1 Bacteroidales bacterium | reverse complement strand
CTCGGTATACGGAGTAAATTCGATGAACGATGGACGACATTTTACCATCTCTGACCGGGGAAGAAAAATAACCCGTTTTAATTATGCCACCGGACAGCAAATAGATAATATCCTGGATATTTCTGAAGGAAATTACGATTTTGAATTTTTTACCAAATATGAGTTTAGTGCCAACGAAGATAAATTATTGCTCACCACCAATTTTGAGAAGATGTACCGCCACAGTTACAGGGCAAATTTTTACATCTTTGACATGGACAAAAAGTCGATGTACCCACTCTCAGAAAATGGTAAACAACGCCTTGCAACATTTTCGCCACAAGGAGACAAAGTAGCCTTTGTTCGTGAAAACAACCTGTTTTATGTTGATCTGAATACCAATCAGGAACATCAGATAACAACTGATGGTGAACATAACAGCATTATTAATGGCGCTACTGACTGGGTGTACGAGGAAGAATTTGCCTTTACCAAAGCATTTCAATGGTCACCTGATGGCAAGAACCTTGTATTTTACAAGTTCGATGAAGAACGGGTAAAGCAATTTAATATGACCTTATATAAAAATCAGCTTTATCCTGAAAATTACACCTTTAAATATCCCAAAGCCGGAGAAGAAAACTCTGTTGTGGAGTTGTATAACTACAACCTGGAAAACGGTGAAAGTATTAAAATTGACATCGGACCAGAAACCGATCAGTACATTCCACGCATAAAATTCAGTAATGATCCTGAAATGCTGGCAATTGTACGAATGAACCGCCTGCAAAACCACATCGAAATTCTAATGGCTGACATCACTACGGGTAACAGTGATGTTATTTACAGTGAAAAAAATCAGCGGTATATAACAGAGATAGACGATAATTACATCACCTTTATTAATGATAAAAATGATTTTATCATTAACAGCGAAAAGAGCGGTTTCAATCATCTTTACTTACTGGATGCCAATGGAAATGAAAAACGCCAGATCACAAAAGGTCCCTGGGTAGTTACTGAATTTAATGGCTATGATCCAGATTCCAAACTGGTATATTATACCTCTGCAGAAAATAGTCCGCTGCGCCGCGATGTGTATGCCATAAAACTCAATGGAAGAAAAAAAACAAAATTATCTGTAGAAACAGGAACCAACCGCGCAGATTTCAGTAAAAATTTTGAATACTATGTGAATTATTTTTCCAATGTCTCTACCCCTCCCCTGATTACCCTGCACCGAAGTGATGGTAAGCTACTGCGGGTGCTGGAAGATAACAGCAGATTAAAAGAGAAAGTAAAGGCTGTGGATAGTCCTGTAAAAGAATTTTTCACATTTTCCACTTCCGAAGGCGTGGATTTAAATGGATGGATGATTAAACCCACAAACTTTGATGAATCCAAAACATATCCGGTGGTAATGTATGTATACGGAGGTCCGGGTTCACAAACTGTTACTGATTCATGGAGCTTTGGCTGGTATGAATATCTGGCACAGGAAGGCTATCTTGTTGTATCAGTTGATAACAGAGGCACTGGAGCGCGCGGCGAGGCTTTCAAGAAAGTAACTTACGGACAGCTCGGATACTATGAAACAATTGACCAGATAGAGGCTGCCAAATATCTGCGTAACCTGAATTATGTAGATACTGACAGAATTGGAATTTTTGGCTGGAGTTACGGTGGTTATATGTCTGCCCTTGGCATCACCAAAGGCGCACCTTATTTTAAAGCTGCAATTGCCGTTGCGCCGGTAACAAATTGGCGGTATTACGATACCATTTATACCGAACGATACATGGGACTCCCACAAGAAAATCCCGAAGGATACGATAACAATTCACCGGTAAACCATGTTGAAAAACTGGAAGGAAATTTTTTGCTCATCCATGGCATGGGCGACGATAATGTACATCTACAAAACTCAGTAGAACTGGCAGAGGCCCTGGTACAGAACAATAAGCAGTTCGATATGTTTTACTATTCCGATAAGGATCATAGCATCTATGGGGGCAACACCAGGCTACACCTGTACACAAAAATGTCAGAATATCTCTTTAAAAATTTATAGTTAAGCAATAATAGATGAGTAAGAAATGCAATAAAAGTATAAAAGCATCAGCGAAATATAAATGTAAAAAGTGCGGCGCCGGTGCAAAAAAGAAAGATAAACTATGTAAACCTGTTAAATTGCCGGCATGAAAGGAATGATACTGGCTGCCGGATATGGCACAAGGCTGAAGCCTCTCACCAATGATAAACCCAAAGCACTGGTTGAATTTAATGGCAAACCCATGCTTGAGCACGTGATCATGAAATTTATTGATGCAGGCATTGAAGAAATTATCATCAATGTGCATCATTTTGCCGAAGAAATATACCGCTTCCTGACCATGAACGATAATTTTGGCATTGATATCCAAATTTCAGATGAACGTGATGAGCTGCTCGACACAGGAGGGGGAATCAGAAAAGCCCTCTGGTTTTTTCAGGATGATGAACCTTTTGTTGTACACAATGTAGATGTAGTATCCAATATTAGTATCACTGACCTGTTTGATTATCATAAAAGCACAGAGGCGCTGGCCACCCTGGCGCTCAAGCACCGCGAAACCTCCCGTTACTTTCTGGTAAACAAGGCAGGAGATCTCTGCGGATGGCGCAATAAATCAACAGGAAAAGAAATAATCAGGGATAAAAGCTATACAGACGAACTTGCATTTAGCTGCATACAGGTAATTCATCCTACATTATTTAAATTTACAGATAAAAGGGGCGTATTTTCTATTACCGATACCTATCTCGAACTGGCCGGAGCGCATAAAATCAATGGTTTCATTACAGATAATGCCTACTGGTTTGATTTAGGAACACCCGAAAAAATACAAAAGGCGGAAGCATATATTTTAGCCCGTGGCTGATGAGCGATCAATAACAATATGTTAATATTTTTATATTTTAATAGTTTTCTTAGCTTTGCCACACAATATTTCATAATTTCCATTTACATCCTATTCTTATTTCACAATGAGTATAAAAAAAAATACCCGCAACTTGCTCGATAATATAAGCAATCCTTTTCAGCGGTTTTTTGAAATTGAGGCTTCGGGCGGAATTCTTCTCATTATTTTTACGGCGATAGCCCTGGTGTGGGCCAATAGCCCGTGGGGACATTATTACCATGAATTCTGGCATTATGATTTAAGCATTGGAATTGGAGAATACACACTCAGCCATTCACTTTTGCACTGGATAAATGATGGCTTAATGGCCATCTTCTTTTTTGTGGTAGGTCTTGAGATTAAAAGAGAAATGCTGGCTGGAGAATTATCCTCCTTCAAGAAAGCCTCACTGCCCATTTCAGCAGCCATTGGGGGAATGATAGTACCCGCTACCATATTTCTGCTTATTAACCGTAACCAACCAGGAACAGAAGGATGGGGCGTTCCCATGGCCACAGACATTGCCTTTTCCTTAGGCGTGCTGTCATTATTAGGCAAACGGGTGCCCCTGAGCCTGAAAATATTTTTGGTGGCTTTTGCCATTGTAGATGATTTAGGTGCCGTGATTATCATTGCCTTTTTTTACAGCGGGGATATCCAATGGAACATGCTCCTCTACTCAGGATTGCTGCTTGCACTGCTGGGCATATTCAATTACCTGAATATAAGACACATACCGCTCTACGTGATTGTCGGCCTGGTTATATGGTTTTTATTTATGAAATCCGGAATTCATCCAACCCTGGCCGGCGTTCTGATAGCATTAACCATACCTGCCAACCGGAAGCTTGCCATTACAACATTCAGGGCAGACATGGAGAAAAATCTTGAGCCCTATTGCGTAAAATGCAATGATAAAATGACTCTTAACCATGATCAACTGGGGGCTATCGATAATATGGAAACCTTAATTAAACGGGTACAGAGCCCGCTTCAATCGCTTGAACATTCTTTGCATACCTTTGTCACCTTCATCGTAATGCCTCTTTTCGCACTTACCAATGCCGGTGTTATTCTTACACAAAGTGGTAGCGGATTTTTCTCTCCGCTAAGTGTAAACATTGAAATAAGTTTAATATTTGGAAAAGTTATTGGCATAGTTGCATTTAGTTGGGTAGCAGTAAAAGCAGGGGTGTCTGCACTGCCACGTAATGTAAACTGGTCGCATATTTTAGGACTGGGCTTCCTCGGCGGAATGGGGTTTACCATGTCTCTGTTCATATCAAACCTGGCCTATACTAATAATGTAACCATGCTTAATGAAGCTAAAATTGGCATTCTTGTAGGTTCACTGGTCGCAGGTATTACGGGTTATCTGATTTTAAGATCCACGCTTAAGCTTGATAATATTGCACCCCAACATTAGCTTGCAATATTTTCATTTCTGCATTACCTTTACATTTTACGCAAACAAAAAATGAACAGTACAAAAACAGATATCCAGCAGCTAAACCAGGAGTTTCATGCCCAGCCTGCGGAAAACGTACTTGCATATTTTCTTGAGGAATTTCAGGGCAAAATAACCCTGGCCTCCAGCCTGGGTGCAGAAGACCAGGTACTCACCGATATGGTATTGAAGATTGATCCCGAAGCCAGCATTTTCACCCTTGATACCGGGCGCGTATTTCCGGAATCGTACAGTCTGATTGAACGTACCAACGAGCAGTACAACTTTAAAATGGAAGTGTATTTTCCTGATTATAAAGAGGTGCAATCCATGGTAAAGGAAAAAGGTGTAAACCTGTTTTATGAAAGCATTGAAAATCGGAAAATGTGCTGCCATATCCGTAAAATTGAACCTTTAAAAAGGGCTTTGGCAGGAAAAAAGGTCTGGATTACGGGTTTACGCCGCGATCAGTCTGTAACCCGCACCAGTAACCAAATGGTGGAGTGGGATGCAGGCAATGGCTTAATAAAAATAAACCCGCTGATTGAGTGGAACAATGATGAGGTATGGGATTATATCCGTAAGAATAATGTCCCATACAATAAACTTCATGATAAAGGATTTCCAAGTATCGGTTGTCAGCCTTGCACACGTGCCGTTAATCCTGGTGAAGATATCCGTGCGGGAAGATGGTGGTGGGAAAATCCCGATAAAAAAGAATGCGGACTGCACAATCAGCCGGTAAGTAAGAATTCCTGAGTTTATTAATCTACAACCTGCGGAGGGATTACGAAGCTTTCCGGTGCATCCTGCCGGAAGTTTGTAACTTTTGGCGATCATTCCTTTCCCCAGAACACCGTCTGGCGCGCATTTCCAATGCGTGACATGTTTTATTTCTGATGGTATTTCATTTAGAATTAGTGGTTGCCACGGGGAAACTACCCCCTGCATCCTGCCGCAAGTGTTTTCCACTTGTGGCGGTCATTCCATACCCTGGAACACTGGTTGGCAAGCATCTATCAAGCTTTTCATTGCGAGCAACTGGTTCTCCCTCTTTAGGGGAGTTAGAGGGGTGTGGGCAGGCCAAAGGGATGTATGTGGCGATCTGCTTGCAACTACTTAGGATCAATGCTATCTTTTTGATATCCTGGTTGTTTGGAGTATCTGTGGTAACCAGAACGCAGTTAATCTTTCTGCTAACCATGTCCAGAGCCTGGTTTGTAACTAAGCTTTTCTATGATGCAAATTAAAAATTTAATATATCCATGCTAAATTATCTATGAACGTAGCAGCATATCAAATGTCAGACAGCGGGTATGAATAGGATGTGGGGGGAAAGTAATAATCTAAATCAGGGCTGAAAGTCCAGTTTGTGAATAGACCGCCCGAGCCCTTATTCACTGATCACACCCGAACCTATCAACTCACCCTGCTGATACCAGGCGGCGAACTGTCCTGCTGCAATACCTCTTTGGGGTGTCTCAAATACTACATATAAAGCTGCTTCCTTTTGGATCAGTTTTGCCTGCTGCAAGGGCTGTCGATAACGAATACGGACATCAAACAAAACTTCATCGGCGGTTTGAAGCGATAAATCAGGTCTTATCCAGTGCACTTCTTCAGGTTTTATCCGCAGGGCTTTCCTGAACAAACCGGGATGTTGTTTTCCTTGCCCCACGTATACAATGTTTTCTTCAGTATCTGTAGCAATAACAAAAACTGGCTCAGGTTTGCCTCCTACATTTAATCCTTTTCTTTGTCCGATGGTGTAAAAATGCGCACCATTATGCTTGCCTACTTCAATACCATCAGAAACATTATAGGAATAAGGTGAAGCCATTTCTTCAGGCAGGGTAGCTGAGTTTTTATATCCGGCAAAATTAGCCGGAATTTCTACTATAGTTCCGCTTTTGGGTGCCAGCTTCTGCTGCAGAAATACAGGAAGATCTACTTTTCCCACAAAGCATATCCCCTGCGAATCTTTCCTTGTAGCCGTGGCAAGTTCTTGTTCTTCAGCAATACGCCTGATTTCATGTTTATGTAAATGTCCTATCGGGAAGAGGGCACGTTTTAATTGTTCCTGCGAAAGCTGACATAAAAAATAACTCTGCTCCTTGCCCGGATCGTCACCCGCCAATAAGCGGTGTATTTCCCTCCCCTCTTTAACGATGGTCTCTTTCTTGCAGTAATGACCTGTAGCAATATAATCTGCTCCCAGATCCACAGCCTTATCTATAAAGGAGTCGAACTTTATTTCCCGGTTGCAAAGGACATCCGGATTAGGGGTTCTTCCCTTCTCATACTCGGTAAACATGTAATCCACCACACGCTTGCGGTAATATTCACTTAAATCGACCTGGTGAAAAGGAATATCCAGTTTTCTGGCCACAAGCTTTGCCATCATCAGGTCTTCCTCCCAGGGGCAATCACCCCTGAGCGTACCTTCCGTTTCATGCCAGTTAATCATAAACAGCGCTTCCACATTGTAGCCCTGCTTTTTGAGCAAGTATGCAGCC
>JBEPYD010000222.1:0-6890 GCA_041641575.1 Bacteroidales bacterium | reverse complement strand
AAACAATTAAAGAATATCATATTTTTTACCCCATCCCTCAGATTGATATAGATCAGAGTGGAGGTGTACTAAAACAAAATGAAGGATATTAAAAATTGTACAGCTCATTCTAAAACAATTTTAATTAAAAATATCCCATGAACAAATGCCTTGTGATAATGGATCAAGGCATTTGTTCATGGAATACTTAAGATAAACTAAATAAAACAAATTAGATGAAACAAAGATTATTATACAGTATTATTTTAGTTGTGATTACAAGTGGGGTGTTAAAGTCTCAGGATGATTGGAGTGTTTATCTTGGTGAAAAAAAATGGGTGAATATATCGCATATTCCTGATAACAATTATATACCAGACGGACATATTTCTGTATTACCGGATGGTAATGGAAATTATATGATGTATTGGTCTGAATACAGAAACACCCGCACCATTGGGTCTTCCCAATTCCCACAATCTCACAATACAATTGAACCTGAGGGTTCAGTATTTGGTGGAAGAGAACCTGGAGATGGAGAATCGAATGGAGTGAACGATGGTGGTGCATGGCTTATGTCAGTACACAGGTTTAGTGGTGATACGCTTATTGGTTTTTATCATGGTGAATCGCATTGGTATCCAAGAAATGGTAATTATACAGCATGGAAATCCATTTGTGTGGCGTATAGCTATGATAATGGTTTTACCTGGGCCGATTCAGGACAAATTGTGACAAGTGACAAACCTAAACCGGAACAACGTGCCTGGGGTGGAGCCGGTGATTGCTGTGTGGTTTGGGATTCTCTAAACCAAAGGTGGAATTGCTATTTCCAGGAACATAATATTCGGATTGCTGTATCATACGATCCCTTAGGTGCTCCGGGAACCTGGAAAAAATTATATAATGGCAGCTTTGATGAGGAAGGACTGGGTGGATTTAGCACCCCTCTTAGTAACCTGTCTAATTATGGTGGAGCAAATCCTTCTGTACATTATAACACCTTTCTAGACAGGTGGTTTATGACGTATCATGGATGGAATGGAGGTATTTATGTTACTGCTAGCAATGACGGTATCAACTGGGATACTCCCAGGCTAGTTATCAGTAAAGGAGACTATAACAATTGGTATCCAACAATAATTGGTGTTACTGATACTGAAGCGGGCCGGGAGGCGAAATTATATTACGGAGAATTCGTTAATTCCAATGGTTATCGCTACATGTATGAAAGGGATATTTTGTTTGATACACTTGAATTTGATTATGGTTATATTCCATTACCATGGAAAGGGATGAACATAGGCAGCTATACGTATGCAGGGAAAGCAGGAAAAAAGAATGATTTGATAACCATTACAGGGGCAACAAATAATTTAACCAGCAACAAAGACCAGTTTTACTTTTATTATCAGGAAACCAAAGATTCGCTTGAAATAAGCACAAAGATAGAATCACAAACTTCAATTGACAGCACTACCAATTCGGGCTTAATGATCCGAACATCAACAGAAAGTAATGCACCATTTATAAGTGTAAGTAAACAATCCGGAACTGATACAATTCAAATAATCCGACGAGATATTGCCGGTGAAGTCCCGGTTGTTGAGAGTTTTGTGACAGTGAATTCGTGGTTAAAGCTTCAAAAAAATGCAGAAAATATCGAGATATTTTACTCTGCTGATGGTCAAAACTGGGAGCTTTTATCAACATACAACATGTCATTAACAGATAAATCAGTTGCAGGGTTATTTGCTACTTCGCACCAAAATAATACAATGGGTACTGCTATTTTCAGTAATACGAACCTGACGCTTTTAAATATGGTTAACAACATATATAATAATGAAGTGGCAGCAGAAAATTTTAAGATATTTCCTAATCCGGTACAAGATTACCTTCACATTGTAGCATCACAGCATTATGGTTATCTTGAATACACAATTAGTGCGATGTCAGGAAAAATAGTTCATAGAGAATCCTCCAATAAAAAATCTATTGTTATAAATACATCATCTATACAAAATAACCAGTATTATATTTTGCAGGTACGTACAGAATCTAATCTTTTATTCTCAAAACAAATATTAAAAAATAGCAATAATTAGTTGTGCTAAAACTATTTATTAGGTAAATTACCTGTTGAAAAATAAGTTTATAGCATGAAAAGACAAATATTCTTTTTAATTCTGTTTGTATGTGTCTTTTTACACCATGCACTTGCTGATTTTGGGAAAAAAGACTTATTTTTTCGCAGTTTTAGTGTAAATCATGGATTATCGCAATACGATGTCACCAGTATTCTGCAAGATAAAATTGGCTATATCTGGATAGGAACATATGATGGGTTAAACAGGTATGATGGTTTTAAAAATACAATTTACAGATATGAGCAGGATAATGAGAATTCATTACCCGGAAACAGAGTTCTTTGTCTGGCTGAGGATTACATGGGTAACATCTGGATAGGTACTGAAGATGGCGGTTTAGGGGTTTTTAGTGTTCGCAAAAAAAAATTCATCACTTTAAGATCATATGATAAAAGCCTGCCAGAATCAATAACTTCTATTTGCCTGGATAATAATAAAATCATATACGGTACAAGCGGTGGCAAACTCTTTTATTCAACTATAGAATGGTCTTCCGACACCATTTACCTGGAACCGCAGAATATTAACCTTTCCAACGTATCATTTGCTGCATCAAATAGCTATGTAAGTTCTATTAAAAAAATCCAGGAGATACTATTAGTTGGGTTCCTGGATGGAGAATTGATTCTGTTTGCTGAAAAAAGTAATGGGTATCAGTTTGTTAAATCAATCAATAATTTGAGTATTGAGAATATTTTTATTGGTAAGGGCAATGAGATATGGGTGAGCACCTTTAGTGGACTTAAAAAATATAGATATTTAAAAGATTACGACGAGATAATTGACATTACTCCGAGTATATTACATATATTAAACAACAAGCGGATTACCTCAGTTTTTGAAGATGATAATGGTAATGTATGGATTTCAACCTACAATGAGGGTTTATATGTATTACATGATAAATTAAATCGTGAACTTACTTTAAGTCATTTTTCAACAGAAAACTCGAGAATTGGCGTTGACAACCTAAATATTTTGTTTATTGATAATACAAAAACGCTATGGATAGGAAGTCACAGAGACGGAATCAGAATGATTGATCTTCAGCAAAAAGAATTTTATAGAGCTACTTTCTTCGAGGAGGAATTACCCATGAAAAGACATGTGCCAAATGAGTTTTTTATTTCCTCCTGTTTTATCGATAATATGGGAATTACATGGATAGGAATTCAGGATCATGCCTTATTCATGTATGATGCAGATGCCCCCGGAAATAAAGGCCAAAGAATAATTTTTGGGAGTGAGGCTAATACTGTATCTGAGATATTAGAAGACAGCAAGGGCAATTTGTGGTTTGCAACATGGTATGGATTATTTAAATTTTCATATAATAACAGAAAAATAAAGTCCTTTAAATTTGATCAATTAGATTCTTCATCCCCATTCAGCGAAGCCATCAACAACAACACCATTTTTTCAATATGTGAAGATATTGATGGAAATATATGGGTAGGAAGTACATTGGGATTATTTAAAATAAACACTTCAACTTCAAAATCAGCCAATCACGTAATTAGATATACTTATCCTGATAAAATTCAAAAAAATTTAGGAATAATATTTTCTTTGGTTTCAGATCCTGAACATCGAATAATCATTGCGGGTTCTAAAGGATCCGGACTTAATTTTATTTATTACAATAGTGCAAATGAAAGCGTCAGGATTAAACAATTATCCTCTGTGGAAAAAGGTAACCGTTATTTAAGCAACAATAATGTATGGGCTATATCTGCTACCAAAAATAAATTATGGGTAGGTACTGATGGCGGCCTGAACCTGATTGAAAAGGAAAACGATAATTATAGTTTCAAACAGCATTTTTTAATTCAGGATGGACTTCCTTCGAATAAAATCACAAGTATAGAAGTTGACTTTAATGGAAATATATGGATGGGTACAGGAAATGGTTTATCTTGTCTTAATCTGGAAGATACAACGTTTAGGAATTACTTTTTTTCTGACGGGCTTCAAAGTAATATTTTCACACAGGCATCATCTATTGATAGAAAGGGAATACTATATTTTGGTGGCATAAAAGGATTAAATTACTTTAACCCGGAAGAAATTAATGATGAGGACCTTGTAAGTTCAAATATTCAAATCACATCATTATATCTTAATCAGAAATTGGTTGAGCCAGAGAATGATGAATTTAATAAAAATCCGCTTGAAAATGATATCCCGTTTTACGATCAAATTGAACTAGCCTATTTCAATAACTTCTTTTCATTTGAATTTGTAAACTTCCAGTATAGTTCAGTTGAAAATAATGATTATGAATACAAACTTGATGGCTATGACAGGAATTGGATTAAAGCTCAGGAAAATAGCCGTATTGCATCCTATTCAAGGGTGCCTAATGGAGATTACACATTTTCTGTCAGACTAGTGAACAACAAAAACTCCTTAAAAAGCATTTCAGTAATTGTTGAGAGACCACCATGGTTAAGATGGTGGGCATATTTCATTTATTTTATAATAACTTTTACTGTAGTTCTTTTCATATATCGTTTCTTAAAGCAAAAAACCAAACACAAAAATGATCTTTTAATAGAACAACATAAAAGGGAGCAAGAACATCATTTAAACGAAATGAAGATTAAGTTTTTTATAAATATATCTCATGAGTTAAGAACTCCACTCACTTTAATAGTTGAACCCATAGATATATTACGACAAAGTATTAAGGAACCCTCTCCTTTAACACAATATGCAAATTTAGCATATATAAACTCGCAGAAGCTATTAGGTTTAATTACTCAACTGTTAGATTTTAGAAAGACAGAAACCGGAAATATCAAATTCAATGCTAACAGAAGTGATTTGGTTACATTTTTACAGACTTTCCATGATCTTTTCAATCCATTAATGGAGAAAAAATCGATCAATTTTTCATTTATCAATCAGGAAACAAACTTGATCATGTCATTTGATAAAGATATGATCGATAAAATAATTTCAAACCTTCTTTCGAATGCGATAAAATTTACCCCCGTGGGAGGTAACATAGATCTAATACTTGAATTGAATCAAAAAAATGGTGAGAAGAATGCTGTTATTAAAGTAAAAGATGATGGTGATGGTATCGCAAAGGATAGTATAACTAAGATATTTGACCGGTTCTATCAAAATAGCGATAAAGGTGGTTTTGGCATTGGATTAGCTTTCTCCAAAAACCTTGCTAAATTGCATGGTGGAGATCTATTTGTTGAAAGTGAAGAAGGTAAAGGTTCGTGTTTTTCGTTAGAAATTCCAATACTCAAATATGATGAAGATAAACACCAGGAAATGGAATTACATGCACCTGCACAACAAATAACTCGCCAAATAATTGTTAAGGATGATAAAAACCTCTCCAAGATTAAACTAGAGGCAAACCATAACGAGAAAAAAGTTATTTTGCTTGTTGAAGATAATGATGATTTAAGAAACTTTCTTGCAGTCTCACTTTCCAATCGTTATGAAGTATTATCTGCAATGAATGGCAAAGATGCATATAATCTCGCTAAAAAGAATTTGCCCGATTTAATTATTTCTGATGTTATGATGCCTGTTATGGATGGCTTTGCATTGGCTAAAAAAATACAAGAGGATACTCATACGACTCATATTCCTATCATTTTTTTAACAGCAAAAGACAGACCTGAGGACCAATTAAAAGGAGTTGAATATGGTGCTGTTGACTACATTGTCAAACCCTTCAGTCTTGCATTCCTACAAAAAAAGATAAGTAATTTATTAAATACTATATCTCTACAACAAGACAAATACCGAAATAAATTTCTCCATGAACCTGTAAATCCTGATGAAGTATCATTAGAAGAAGAGTTTATTATTAAGGCTCACCAGATAATAAAAGAGAATCTAAACAATTCCAAATTTAATGTAGAAATATTTTGCGCTACATTAGGTGTTAGCCGGATGCAATTGCATAGAAAGATAAAAGGAGTACTGGGGCAATCTACTACAGAATTCATTAGATCAGTAAGATTAAAGCATGCTGCAGAGTTGTTGAAAACAGGAAAATATAATGTTTCGCAATCTATGTACGAATCGGGTTTTGATAATCCATCATATTTCACCAAATCATTTAAAAAATTGTTTGGTAAAACTCCTTCTGAATTTGTTGAGTAAGACTTCACGAATGGCATAATCTTTCCTAAATGTTGGTCGTATGCCCAGAATCCTCCTGGTTTTCCTATCTGAATGGAAAAAGGTTGTTCAGTAAAAGGTAAAAAGTACTGTCTGTGACCAGTATAAATCAGAGTAACAATGATGAGCATCAAAAACAGAAGCGAAAATATAGTAAAAAGGGTTTCTTCAATTTATAGTTTTTCATATGCTGTTCTAAACGCATTAAACATAGAAGTTACAATTTGTTCCGGATCGCCGTCGGTTAAACTTTCAAAAGAAATGTACCCGGTATAGTTTACGTCTTTTAATATTTTGGAAATCTTTTCCATATCAACAGGTTCCGCAATACCATCAACGTAAACCAGTTCTTTAATAAACCAGTAATTCGCGTAGGGTGCCAATTTTTGAATTTCTTCATATGGATCTCCTTTTCTTAAACTGCCAATATCTAAAATTAATCCAAACCATTCTGAATCTACTCTTTTTAAAATATCAATAACCTCATCGGCTTCGTATAAAAAATCGTTATGATGTTGCATGCCTATCATAACTCCTGTTTTTTCAGCACTTTTGGCACACGCTTGAAAATCTGACACCATCCATTTTTTAACCTCGTCTCTGGAA
>JBEPYD010000221.1:0-6892 GCA_041641575.1 Bacteroidales bacterium | reverse complement strand
CGGTCAGTGATGATCCTGAAGAATGGAACAAGTTAGTTGACAGAGCTGTAAAGGCGATAAGAGAAACTGAACCCGAACGTAAAATTGTAATTGGTTCAAATATGTGGCAATCTGTACGTACTTTCGACGAGCTAAAAGTACCTGCCGGAGACACGAATATTATTCTTAGCTTTCATTTTTATGAACCTTTTGTACTCACGCATCATCAGACCTCCTGGACTGCACTGAAACCCTATACCGGGCCGGTCAGATATCCGGGCCAACTTATTGATACAACTGATTTGAAGCAATACGGAGAAGCGGTTTATAACGAATTTATGAATTATGATTTGCATTTTACCCCGGATTCTATTGATTCCCTTCTTCAGGAACCCCTTGCCTTTGCCCGTAAACATAATCTGCCCCTGTATTGTGGTGAATGGGGCTGTTATAAATCAGTTGATAATGAAGATATGTTACGCTGGTATGCGGATGTAAGGCAAAAATTTGCAAAATATGATATCCCATGGACCAACTGGGATTACAAGGGCGGTTTTGGTATTATCAGCCGCGAAGGAGAAATGTACCACGATTTAATAGAGGTATTGCTGGCGAAGGAATAATTTCCAGTCTTTGCCAGGTTTTTACTTGCATATTTTAAATAGAAAAAACCATACTGTTAGCTGCTCTTCGATTTTATACAAATAAAGTACCTTTGCATTAAATAGAATAAAAAACATAAAATTGGTTATGGAATCATTTAAAGAAATTGATCCCCGTGAATTGGAGGCCAACCCTTTCTCTCTGATTGGCTCTGACTGGATGCTGATTTCGGCCGGGAATACTAAAAAATTCAATACCATGACAGCCAGCTGGGGCGGCCTGGGCATTCTGTGGAATAAACCGGTAGCCACCATTTATATTAGGCCGCAACGATTTACGCACGAATTTACAGAGAAAAACAATTTCTTTACGCTTACCTTTTTTGAAGAGAAGCATCGTGAAATTTTAAAATTTTGCGGTGCAAATAGTGGCCGCGACGTTGACAAAGTAAAAGAAACAGGGCTTCTCCCAGTGGAAACACCCCATGGGAGTGTTGCATTCAGTCAGGCACGCCTGGTAATGGAATGCCGCAAATTATACACCGGAGAATTATCTCCAGATGCATTTAATGTTCCTGAAGTTGCCAGAAGAAATTATCCTTCAGAAGATTACCACACATTTTATATCGGGGAAATAATTTCCTGCATGCTAAAAGAATAAAATTACATCATGGATCAGCTGCCTGATAATACTATTGTTTTTGATAACTATTGCAACCTTTGCAGCTGGTCTGTGCATTTCATAATTAAACGCGATAAACAAAAAGCATTTCGATTCACAGATCCTGAAAATGAGACTTTTAAGCAATATTTAAATGAGCATAATATTCAGCTTGATCCGGGCGAGTCTGTGATGCTTATCCGGGATGGAAAACTTTATAAAGGATCAGCAGCTGCCCTGCGAATTTCAAAACAACTGGGTGGCTTATGGCCGGTAATGTACTTATTTATAATTATACCTGCTCCCATAAGGGAGGGAGTTTATAAGTTTATTGCCAAAAACAGGTATAAATGGTTTGGTGAACGGGAGGAAGCATTTCAACCTGCTCCGGATGCCGCCGATCGTTTTTTTTAATATTTGCATAAATTTTGCGAATAAGAGATTTAATTCATAATGATGCATGATGAAAATATATTAAATGGAAAAAATCACAACAGTGTAAGAAAGCTTAACTGTTGCAGAGGCTCTCGTCTGGCCCTTGTGATTTAAAATTTAAGAGGGCTCCATGGTATTAGAGGTAGAAACCGGAAATAGTTAACTTTATCTAATTGGAAAACAAATGTTTAAATAATTTTTTATTCGAATGAAAAAATTTTACAGCAGTCATTTATTCATTTTACTATCTTTCTCCTTCCTGTTTTTATCAGGATGTGAAAAGTTCAGATGTATTGAAGGGAATGGCATCACCAGATCTGAAATACGCGAAACTCCTGTTTTCAACAGTATTGTATCCCGTGGCGATTACGACGTGGAAATCATACAGGACACCATTTTTGAAGTATATGTGGAAACAGATGAAAACATTCAACCTTACATTTCCACTGAAGTGCGGGGAGGGCAGTTGATTCTTGATAACGAAACGGATCGATGTTTAGATACGGAATTCCCAATTTTCATCCAGATTCGCACGCCGGATATTAATGCCATTTCCTTAGAAGGATCGGGTTATATCTATTGTCCCGGTGTCTTTAACAATGTATTAGATATAGACCTTTCGGGATCAGGTGAGATTGAGGTGGACAATATTGACACCCGTGAAATTTCAGCTACCCTTAGCGGAAGCGGCGAAATTGAACTCTGGGGAATTGCAAATTATTCCATCATGGATATTCCAGGATCAGGCACCATTAAAGCTTTTGGATTGTATCACGATGAATGCGTGGCCGATATCTCCGGCTCTGGTGACATTTATGTATTTGTATATGACATTCTTGATGTGATTATCTCCGGAAGCGGAAATGTGTTTTTTAAGGGAAATCCATTCATATATAGCGACATAACAGGTTCTGGAAGTATTTTTAACAGCAATTAAGCAGTTTTTATGATAAAGGCACACGAGCTAAGGCAAAACAATGCAGCGGAATATATTCTTTATATGTGGCAAACGGAGGATCTCCTGAGGGCATTGAAATTCGATTTTACACTCGTTGAGCAGAAACTTATAGCAGGAACAGAAGGCTCTGAAGATGAAAAGGAAGAATTACGCCAATGGTATCGTTCCCTGATGGCTCAAATGGAGTCTGAAAACATTATGGAACACGGACACCTGAAAACATTACAGGTACGATTAAAAGAGCTCGAGTTTTTTCATCGCATGTTACTCGAAAATACGGATGCTGCAAAGTATCGTCAATTATACCAGATAGCACTGCCCAATATAGATGAATTTCGACAAACAAAAGGAAATCAGAATCTTGGTGATGTTGAGGCTTGTTTAACGGCCTTGTATGGTTTGCTTGTGCTTCATTTGCAAAATAAAAAGGTAACGAATGCCACGGCACAAGCCATGCAAACATTTTCTGCACTGATGTCTGAACTTTCTTCGGCTTTTAAAGAGAGTGAATCTGCAAACTGATTGCGCGGATAATGCCTAACATGCTTTATAAAAGGCAGCATATCACGGCTATATAATTATGCAATGAACTGCTGCAAAAAAGTGTATAGGTTGATCAGACTTAATCAGATATTATGTCTTTAGATGCACAAGAATAAGCGTAGGTATTATATATTTTGCATTTTGATATGAAACTTAAATAAATTGATAATAAATCCCTCTGTTGTGCATTATTATTAAGATTAATTATGTTTAAGAACTTATAATCTCATTTT
This sequence comes from Bacteroidales bacterium, assembly GCA_041641575.1. GTDB lineage: Bacteria > Bacteroidota > Bacteroidia > Bacteroidales > JBEPYD01 > JBEPYD01. Next base: position 3,481 of record JBEPYD010000221.1, on the reverse strand, counting down.
GTACAGGTTAAATTATCATTAATTTTGAAGGGTAAAAATTGATTGGTGTTTATGATATCCTTTAATGACACAGAGATAGCGCTGAAACATAAATCCGATGCAGACCTGCAACGGGCATATTTCTTATTTAAAACACTGGCAAAAAGAAAGCTGGTAGATACGGGTAGTTTGCTAACCAAGGTTGCCCTCAATCTGCATTTGCCTCTCCGTTGGGCTATAAAACCTACCATTTACAGGCATTTTTGTGGGGGAGAAACCATTCGTGAGTGTATTCCGGTTATCGAAAACCTGGCCAACTTTAATGTTAAGGCCGTACTCGATTATTCTGTTGAGGGTTCAGAGACTGATGAGGGAATACAGGCAGCTTTGGATGAAACACTTGAGGTGATAAAATTTGCCGCCAGAAATGAAAATATCCCCTTTTCGGTGTTTAAACCTACTGCTTTTTGCAGGAATGAGGTTTTAGAAAAAGTAGGTGAAAATAAACACCTTACAACTTCAGAACAGACTGAAGCCGATAACTTCCGGGAACGGGTGAACCTACTTTGCAAAACAGCATACGATAATGATATTCCCATAATGATTGATGCTGAAGATAGTTTTTACCAGGATTTTATTGATGATGTTGTAACTGACATGATGCGTCAGTACAACCGTAAAAAAGCCATCGTTTATAATACTTATCAAATGTATCGTTGGGACAGGCTAGAAAAACTAAAGAATGATTATTTTCGCAGTGTGGAAGAAAAATATTTTATGGGTGCAAAATTCGTCCGTGGAGCTTATATGGAACGTGAGCGGCGAAGGGCAGAGGAGAAGGGATATAAATCTCCAATACATAAAACAAAAGAAGAAACAGACAGGGATTATAATTTGGCACTTAAGTTTACTGTAGAACATATTGATAAAATTTCTGTATTTAACGGCACCCATAATGAAGATAGCTCACGATACCTGGCGGAATTAATGGAAGAACATCATCTGCCAAAGAATGACTCAAGAATTTATTTTTCTCAGTTGTATGGCATGAGCGATCATATCAGTTTTAACCTTGCACACCTGGGATACAATGTTGCCAAGTATCTTCCCTATGGTCCGGTAAAGCATGTATTGCCATACCTTATTCGCCGGGCACAGGAAAACACTTCGGTTGAAGGACAAACAGGCCGTGAATTACAAATAATTTCAGAAGAGGTAAAACGCAGGAAAGCACAAAAAAGAAGATCATGACTATTGAAAACAACAAAGAAGTAACACGTTTTAGAATACAACGTTTTATTGTTACCATTTTTTTTATGCTGGTAATTGTCGTGCTGCTTGTTTCAAACCTTGTAAAGCAGCCGGTATATGGCCTGACCAAATTAAATTACGTTACGATTGTCTTTGCCATTTTCGTCCTGTATTCTTTATATAACTACATCAAAAACAGGCATTTCTTCTTTTTTTCAGATGACGGGCAAAAGCTTGTATTCCGGTATTTTTCACTTCGTACATTTGAAAAGAGTAAGCAGGCAGTAGAAATACCCATGCAGAGCTTTGGTGGCTATGAAACCTATAAGAAACTGGGGGGCTTTAAGGAATATATCGTATTAAAACTCAAAACCCGTAAAGGATTGGCCAGTTATCCGCCTATTCTGATATCGTATTTGTCAAAAGATAAAAAAAGCCGCTTGTTTAAAGTTTTGAACCGATCTATGGGCAGATAATTTGCCTGATCGATTGCCTCTTTTCTCCTGCCGTAAAATTTTTATCTTTACATGATAAATATTTTAAAAAGAGATGCATCGAATCACCATTGCTTTTCTATTGTTATTATGTTTACCTGCATTTGCATTTGCACAGGCAGATTATGAAGCAACCCTTTTACTTAAGCTGAGTAGTGAAAAGGAAATGCCGGTATCACAATCCACCACCTTTGTTCCACAACCTTCAAACCCACTTGAAGCTATTCCTGCAGGTATATTACTTACCTGGTATTATGGCATACAGACACAATCTGCCCAAACCTGTAGCTTGTTGCCTCCCAACGCCATTTATGGTGCACGCGCAGTAGTAGGCCAACATGTTTTACCCGGCCTTTTAAATTATTTTGATCGTGTGCAGCGTTGTCATGGATTGAATTTGAGGCAATATTCCCCTTTACCAGGCGAAAATTATGCAGACAGGGTGCGCGATTTCCAGTATCAACCTGTTTTTGAGTCTCATCAATATCATTCAAAAGAATATGGCAATGTACAAGAATAAGATACTGGTTGTAGTACTTGCTTTTTATCTTTCCTACCCTATCCCTGCCGGTGCACAGGATATTTTTAACCTGAACGCTACAAAGGAATATGCCGCTCATTTATATAACCAACAGGATTATATGCTCGCTGCAATGGAATATGAACGATTGGTTTATCTTAAGCCCGGGGATATAGAGTTTAAAAAATTTTTAATTTCATCGTATCGTAAAGCCGGGGAATACCAACACGGATTAAATACTTTGTCAGATTCAGATGTATCCGGGCCACTACTTTCTGAACATGGTAAACTTTTACTGTTATCCGGTGACCTCGATAAATTTCATGCCTTAATAAATACTAAAGAAATATCTGCTACTGCAGAGTTTCTTTTTCTCAATGCCTCCTCTCTGATTTATAAGGGGTTATACCCTGAAGCATCTGCGAAATTGAGGCAATATGCGCAGACTGAATCTGATCTGCAACGTTTAAAAAATATTGCGGATGAGGCCATAGGCATTAGTTTTAAAAATCCGGCGCTGGCAGCAGGGCTCTCAGCCATTATACCCGGAAGCGGAAAGATGTATGCCGGATACTGGCAGGATGGATTGATTTCGCTTTTGATGATAGGCCTTACCTCATGGCAAGCATACAGAGGGTTTAACCAGCAAGGTTCATCAAGTGCATATGGATGGATATACGGTGGATTTGCAGGAGCTCTATATCTGGGTAATATTTACGGATCGGGCAAGGCAGCGAACAAATATAATGTAATACATAAATCTATAATTGATCAAAAACTTGAAGAAGTTATTCGTTACAGTAATTAGTTGGTTGTGCTTGTTATCATCTGTGCATGCACAAACTGCTGAAGCAACATTTGCATTCGCAATGGAGGAATGGGAAAAAGGCAATCCCACGGTGGCGCTTCCTGCTTTTCGTAGAGTGGCTTTTTTTAGCAAAGATCAGTTGCAGTCCGTATCAACCTTATATGCTGCCCGTTGTTATGCAGCACTTAATGAGCCCCAAAAAGGAATGCTGCAGGTAAATAATGGGTTGCAGACTATAAGTCACCACGATACACTTTACCAGGATTATATTCTGCAAAAAGCTTTTATTTATCTTCAATTGGAAGAATATAATAAAGCCATTACAACACTTTTGGAATTGCCATTACCGGAAGGTACAAATGAGCAGGCAAAAAAGTTGGTTTACCAGGGAATTGCCTATTTTCAAATGGGGTATTATCCTGTTTCACA
>JBEPYD010000220.1:0-6918 GCA_041641575.1 Bacteroidales bacterium | reverse complement strand
GATGGAATCATCTTCTAAAATGGAATAACCATATTTTATTTCTCCTTTTTCCGTGAATTTAATGGCATTTCCAATCAGATTTATCAATATCTGGCGCAAGCGGTTGGGATCCGTTCTGAAACTGAAATCAGCATTTTTAACAGCCTTATTCAGATTTAGTTGTAAAACTTTTTCTTGTTGTTTTAATTCCTGTGTATAAAATAATTGTATCTCATCAAGCATTTGATTAATCTTTGCCTGGGAATATACTATTGTAAGTTGTTTTGCTTCTATTTTTGAAATATCAATGATATCATTAATAAGTACCATTAGTGATTTACCGCTGGTCTTAATTATATTTATAAATTCTTCCCGCTGTGCAGGAGTAATGCCTTCCCGCTCAAGCAAATTAGAAAAGCCAATGATGGCATTCATCGGGGAGCGTATTTCATGTGACATATTGGCCAAAAATGAGGACTTTAGCATGTCCGCTTCTTCTGCTCTTTTTTTCGCCCTTATCAGGTTATATTCATGATGTTTCTGTGGCGTTATATCTCTGTAAATGGAACAACAAGCTATAAGCTTTTCTTTTTCAAGATATATTGGGGCTCCTGCTATAGAAACAAATATTTCTGATCCGTTTTTTTTCTTCCGGGATGTTTCAACCGTAAAAGTTTCACCATTCAAAATTCTTCGGGTCAGGTTTGCAGACTCTTCAATCAGTAATTCAGGAGTTACAAGCTTATCAAGATTTTTTCCTTTGACCTTATCCGCATCATAGCCAAACATATTGGCAAAGGCCGGATTGGCGCGTAATATATTACCGTTGGCATTTGTAATGGATATGCCTACAGGTGATCCGTCAAATACTTTTTCAAAATAAGCCTGTTCAACTTTGTAGCTTTCTTCACTTATTTTTCGCTGTAAATTCATTCCAATTTGTGAAGATACAAATTCGAGCAATTCACGGTGTTCTTCAGTATAGGCATACTCATCTTCATAACTTTGAACCCCAATCATTCCGGTTACCTTATCACCCACTATCAATGGAACGCCAAGCCATACAAGGCAATCAGAGCCTATCAGCTCAATTTCTCCTGATTGTTCAAGGCGGATAAATTCTGGTTTACGGGCAAGTAACGATTTACCTGTTTTTATAACATATCCGGTGAGGGTTTTTCCTGCCGGGATATCACTAAAGGAATCCTGGTTATCGGCAAAAAATGGGAGACTCAGTGTATCACTTTCCTTATCGTAGAAAGCAACATAAAAGTTTTCTGTATCAATAATACGGCTTAAAATCTCCCTGATATTTGCAATGGCCTCCTGCAAACTATCTAAATCATGCAGTGCATTTGATATTTGGTATAAAGTTTCCTGCACTTGCAGTGATTTCTTATACTTTGTAATATCAGTTACCAATAAGGCAAAGAAATCATCTTTTACGTATATCAGTTGTGATTGTGTGCTGTAATTTATTTTGTTTTTGCTGGTGAATGAGAACGAAACTGACTCATTTTTACCAATGTTACCTGCAAAGAAATCTTCAGGCCTGTAACTTTTATAATTGTATGTTATTGAAATATCAGTTACCAATTGGCTTAGTGGTTTTCCGATTATTTCGTGCTTGCGATAACCAATAATCCTGATGGCACTTTCATTTATATCAACAATTTGGGAGTTTTTGAGCAAAACATACCCGTTTTCCGATTGTTCCAGAAAAAGTCGGCTTATTTCATTTTGGTTTAACACCAGCGGGGATGAGCTCATGATTATTTAGAAAACACGAAATTAATGGCGAATGTAAGAAAAATGAAAGTATTTATCTGACAATTTCCTTCTTCATTAATGAATTTATTTTAAAATACATGGTTCCACGTTTATTTGTTACATTTTTTGAATAAACCTTTTTATCATGTGTATTTTTAATTGCTTTTTTTGAGCTAGCTAATTTTAACTTATTTAAAATGATTAAAAATTCACTTACTAAACCAATTAGTAATTAATTAAGTACCATTTTAGATGTGAACCAAATCCAAAAAAAACCAACTTTAATCTTATCTATTTGTTATTTTATCATTAAACCTAATTTAGAAAGGGTTTAAACAGCCAAGAATTGTTATCTTTGCGACTTATTTTTTAATAACCAGTTAAATTTTTTAAGAATGTCTAAGTTCGAAATAGTAATGCCCAAATTGGGAGAAAGTGTTGAAGAAGCAACCATTACTAAGTGGTTTATAAAGGAAGGAGATACTGTAGAAGAGGAAGATGCCTTGCTGGAAATAGCAACGGATAAAGTAGACTCAGAAATACCTTCGCCTGTTGATGGTGTGGTGCAGGAAATCAGATACAAAGTTGACGACGTGGTACCTGTCGGAGAAGTTATTGCCATAATAGATATGGGCGGTGAGGGAGCTGAAAAGGAACCCACAGCAGCAGAAAATGCAAAAGAAACGAAGGAAGATAAAGCATCCCAGGTTGAAGAATCGGAGCCAACAACTACAGTTGAATCCGACGCCAAAGATTTGGGTAAATCTGATAAGTTTTATTCACCCCTGGTTCGCAGCATAGCAAAATCTGAAGGCATAAGTATTGAAGAACTTGACAAAATACAAGGAAGTGGTCATCAGGGCAGGGTAAAAAAGGAGGATATTCTTAAGTACATTGAAACCCGCGGAAAAACCACACCTAAACCTAAACAGGATATTGCGCAGGATCAACAGGCACCCAGAAAAGCACCACAAAAAGTGAGTGTATCGGTAAGTGCTGAAGATGAAATAGTTGAAATGGATCGTATGCGCAAAATTATCGCCGAACATATGATTAATTCTGTTCAGACTTCGCCGCATGTAACCAACATGGTGGAAGCTGATGTAACAAACATAGTGCAATGGCGAGCAAAAGTGAAAGATGTATTCCAAAACAGAGAAAAAGAAAAGCTTACCTATTTACCATTGTTTCTTGAGGCTGCCATTAAAGCCATTAAAGACTTCCCAAGAATTAATGCTTCTGTTGATGGAGATCGCATAATTATTAAAAAGCGAATCAACCTTGGTATAGCCGTTGCACTCGACAATGGAAACCTCATTGTGCCAGTAATTAAAAATGCCGACCAGAAAAATACACTTGGCCTTGCAAAGGAAATTAACCGTCTTGCAAAAGCAGCAAGGGAAAATAAGTTAAGTCCGGACGAAATACAGGATGGCACTTTCTCTGTTACAAATTTCGGTTCTTTTCAAAATGTAATGGGTACGCCTATTATAAACCAGCCCCAGGTAGCTATCCTTGCTACAGGAACCATAGAGAAAAAACCTGCCGTAGTAGAAACACCTTCCGGTGATGTAATTGCCATCAGGCATAAAATGTTCCTGTCGCTTTCCTACGACCACAGAGTGGTTGACGGAGCCCTGGGTGGAGCTTACCTTAAAAGAGTAGCAGATTATCTTGAAAATTTTGATGTAAATACCACAGTATAACAGTAATTAATAAACCGATAAAGTATTTAAAATATGACCAGGACGAAGGCTGCAAAAAAACACAGCATAAAATCAACAGATAAAGAGACACTGATTGAATGGTTTAAAATTCTTACCCTTGGACGTGCACTTGATGACAGAGCACCTAATTATTTAAAACAGGCCATTGGCTGGTCCTATCATGCACCATCAGCGGGCCATGATGCCATCCAGCTTGCCATAGGACAGGTTTTTAATAAGGACACCGATCACTTATACCCATATTACAGGGATCTTCATACAAACTTATCTGCCGGATTAACAGCAGAGGAGATTATTCTCAATGGAATATCCAAAGCAACAGATGTTGCAGGTGGAGGACGACACATGTCAAACCATTTTGGAAAACCCGACTGGAATATTCACAACGTTTCTTCATGTACCGGTAACCATGCACAGCATGCCACAGGCACAGCCAGGGCATTCAAAAAATATAATCATAAAGGCGTGGTTTTTTGTTCTCAGGGAGAGTCTTCTGTATCAGAAGGATATGTTTACGAGGCTATTAATGGTGCTTCTAATGAAAAATTACCCGTTGTTTTTGTTTTTCAGGACAATGGATATGGTATAGCCGTTCCCAAAAAAGACCAGACCGCCAACCGTAAAGTAGCAAACAATTTTTCAGGATTCAAGAACCTGCGCATTATTCATTGCAATGGTAAAGATGTTTTTGATTCCATGAATGCCATGGAAGAGGCCAAAAAGCATGCGCTTGAAAATTCCATTCCGGTGATTGTTCAGGCCAATTGTGTGCGTATGCGCTCTCATTCAAATAGCGACAGGCATGAACTCTACCGCGATGATTATGAGCTTAACTATGTTCAGGAATATGATCCGCTGGCAAAATTCCGCCGTTTGGTATTACGTTACAAGCGGCTCACCCTGGAGGAAGTAGAAGGAATAGAGAAAGATGTTAAAGCCATTGTAAAAGATGCACATAAAAAAGCCATGGCTGCCCCGGATCCTGATCCGGCCTCTATTCATGATTTTGTAATTCCGGAACCTTACGTGTCGGAAAAATATCCTGAAGGCTTGCATAATTTTGATGGCGAAAAGAAAAAGCTCATTGAAGGACTAAATGAAACTTTGAAAGCTGAATTCAGGCACAACCCTGATACTTTTATCTGGGGACAGGATATTGCGCACAAGGACAAAGGCGGTATCTTTAATGTTTCCAAAGGGATGCAGCAGGAATTTGGTATCGAAAGGGTTTTTAATGCACCTATAGCCGAAGACTTTATCATGGGTACAGCCAATGGCATGAGCCGGTTTGATGATAAAATTCGCGTGGTAGTTGAAGGAGCTGAGTTTGCAGATTATTTCTGGCCGGCAATGGAGCAGTTGGTTGATTCTACGCATGATTACTGGCGTTCAAATGGTAAATTCTCACCAAATATTACCATCCGTCTGGCTTCTGGAGGTTATATTGGTGGTGGTTTATATCACAGCCAAACCATTGAAGGTTCTATTACCACACTTCCGGGTGTACGCGTGGTATACCCCTCATTTGCTGATGATGCAGCAGGATTACTGCGAACTTCAATACGCAGCCGGGGCCTAACCATGTTCATGGAGCCTAAAGCTTTGTATAACGCACCCAAAGCTGCTGCTCCAATTCCAGATGATTTTGAAGTGCCATTTGGCAAAGCGCGCATTCGCCGCGAGGGAAAAGACCTTACCTTGCTTACCTATGGTAATACTACCCACATGTCGCTTGAAGCAGCTGAAAAACTTGCAGAACAGGAAGGTATTGATATTGAAGTCATTGATCTGCGTAGTCTTTCTCCTCTCGACGAGGAAACGATCCTGAATTCCGTGAAAAAAACCAATAAGGTGCTGATTGCTCATGAAGATAAGGTATTCGCAGGGTTTGGCGGAGAGCTCGCTGCACTGGTAACTGAAAAGGCATTTGAACACCTTGACGGTCCGGTAAAACGCGTGGGGTCTACTTTTACTCCTGTAGGATTTAACCGCATTCTTGAGCGCGCTATTTTACCTGATACTCAGCGAATATTAGATGCAGCCCTTGAATTATACAAATATTAGGAAATTAAATTTGAGGATATGTAAATAGTGGAAAGCCCCTTACCCTTACTTTCCAACAAGAAAAAACATATCTGAAGTGAAAATTATATTGCGAGCAGCATAAATTGTTTTATGCACTTATAAATTAAATGTTTAACTAAAAATAGTTTCAACAGTGAAAACAGCCATTATCTATAGTTATAATTCTCCAAAATCTGCGAAAGTTGCCAAAATGGTCATAAGCGCATATGGCGAGGATAAAATTGAAAGTCTGAATACAGAGGATATTGATGAGGAAACTTTTCTAAAATATGACCAGGCAATTTTGAGTGTTCCCACATGGTTCGATGGGGAATTACCGAATTACTGGGATGAATTTGTTCCGGCCATGGAAGATTTTCAATTAAAAGGCAAAACCTATGCTATTTTTGGTCTCGGCGATCAGATTGGCTATCCTGAAAATTTTGTAGATGGAATAGGAATTATGACAGAATTATTGGAGGAAAAAGGTGCCAAAATTGTAGGATATACAGAATCAAATGATTATACTTTTGAATCGAGTCGTGCGCTGAGAGATGGGAAATTTACAGGACTTGCACTTGATCTCGAAAACCAGGCCAAAAAAACAAAAAAAAGAATAGAAGACTGGATAAAACAAATTAAAAAAGAAGGTTTTAAAGAATAATAACTATATTGTCTATGTAAAAAACCCGGACTAATTCGAAAAGTCCGGGTTTTTTTATGGCTGATTTTAAGCCATTTGGTCATTACTATTAATTTTTATAAAATGTATATGCTTACATCAAAAGTTTTTACTGGTTAATTGTAACTATTTAAATTAAAAACGTAGAAATGTTATAAATGCTGAATCATTGTTAGATTAATTACGTAGAAGTTATATATTTACCAAGACAAACAGTTTTTCATCATTTTACACTCCATTATTTGCATAAACATTATTCATTTAATGTCTTACAAAACCCTATATAAAACAGTAAAGGTATTATCCTTTTTTTTACTCAATTTTTATTGCTTTTGTGGAAGCTTTCTTTATGCTCAAACTATTCCTTTTCAGAATTTTACCAGTAAAAATGGCCTCCCTCAAAATTTTATTAACGATATATACCAGGATAGTCATGGTTTTATCTGGATTGCTTCCCAGGTTGGCGTAACCCGTTTTGACGGGTATCAATTTCAAACTTACGGATTAGATAAAGGGCTTGCAAATAAATATGTTCAGGCCATAAAAGAAATTCCTGGCAGGGGAATATACATTCGTACACTTCAGGGGTTATCAAAATTGGAAAATAACAGGTTCATTGATTTAATAAAATATAACGAACCTACAAACGATAACATCTCAGACTTTCTTTTTAAAGACTATCAGAACCGACTTTGG
>JBEPYD010000219.1:0-6957 GCA_041641575.1 Bacteroidales bacterium | reverse complement strand
GACAATGCCAGAAAATATGCCGATGGCCGAGCAGAGGAGTACATGGGTAAATTTTTAACACCAAAGTACCGCGATAAAATATTCTTGATGACAAAAGCACCGGGTAAAACAGGTGAAGAAGTAAGACAAATGCTGGATGCTTCTTTAAAAGCATTGAAAACAGATTATGTAGATCTTTGGCAAATTCATGCTTTATCAACGCCAGAAGATGTTGATAACCGAATAAAAAATGGTGTACTTGATGTTTTTCTTGAAGCCAAACAGCAGGGAAAAACCCGATACCTTGGATTTACAGGGCATCAGAATCCCAAAACCCATCTTTATTTTCTACAAAAACTTGATGAATTGGGAATTCAGCTTGATACCTGTCAAATGCCATTAAATGTATGTGATCCTTCTTTTGAATCATTTCAACATAAGGTACTTCCGGTTTTATTGGAAAAAGAATACGGTGTTATTGCCATGAAAACTATGGCAGGTGGCAGCATGATGGGAGGCCGCATAGATACTACACCCAAGAATATTGAAACAAATGACATCCCGGATGTTGTTGCAAATACAGAACTTACTTATGCTAACCTTCATCAGTACGTTTATTCACTCCCGGTATCTTCCCTGTGCAGTGGTTGCAGGTATATTCACGAACTGGAATCAAATGTAAAAACACTGAATGAAATGAAAAAGTTATCAGAATCGGATATGCAGATGCTGGTTGATTACGCGAAGCCTTATGCAGGATTGGTTGTTGAAAATTATAAAAGGATTTTATAGTAGATTAACATTTCTGCGAGATGAAAAAAATAGAATTTAGATTCATTCTTACAATATTCCTTTGCTACCACTATTTTATCATTTCTGCTCAAAAATCAAGTAATCCAAATATAATTTTCATCCTTGCCGATGATTTTGGCTATACAAGTCTGAATTCTTACGGTGCTGAACCAGAACTTGTCCGTACACCGAACATTGACAGAATAGCGGAAAAAGGAATGAAGTTTACGCATGCCTATGCTGCAGCTTCAGTATGCACTCCTACCCGGTATAGTTTTTTAACTGGCCGATATCCCTGGCGGTCAAAGTTGAAATATGGCACCTGGGGTGTTGAAAGCCCCTTGTTGCCTGATCCTGACAGAATAACCATTGCTGACTGGTTGAAAGGGAAAGGGTATCATACAGCGGCTATTGGAAAGTGGCATCTTGGTTATGGAAAAACCGGAGAACTCAAAGAATATACTGGCACCTTGAAACCCGGGCCTCTCGAATTGGGATTCGACTATCACTTTGGAGTGCCACAGAATCATGGTGATAAAATGGGAGTGTTTATTGAGAATGATCACATCTATGGTATACGGAGTGATAAGATCCAACCATATTCCCATACCTTCTATGGTCCGCAGTACTACGGTTTTGATGCACCTCAGCGGAAAAATATAGAAACAATGGAAGACCTGACCGAAAAAACCCTTGAATGGTTGTCTATTCAAAGCAGCGAAAATCCATTCTTTCTGTACTTTGCGCCAGTTGCAGTGCACCACCCTGTTACTCCGTCAAATTATATGCGGGGAATGAGTGACTGTGGACCTTATGGAGATTTTATTCAGGATTTAGACCATAGTGTAGGCCAAATAATTCAAACGCTTGAATATAAAGGACTATTGGAAAATTCGATTATCATATTTACCAGCGACAATGGAGGTGATATTCCGTTGGAAAGAGATAAGTCTCCCGAAATTCAGGCAATAAACATGGGTTTGAAAATAAATGGCAATTTGCGTGGAGATAAGCATACCATATGGGAAGGTGGAACCCGGATTCCATTTATTGTTTCATGGCCCGGAAAGGTTAATGAAGGTGCCATATGTAAAGATATAATAACAATAATGGATGTTTTTGGAACCATTGCAGATATTACAGGAGGCGGTCTTCCTGATGACAAGGATATAGCCCCAGACAGCAGGAGTTTTTATCCCCTCCTTGTGGAGCAGAATGATCTGCCAACCCGGACTTCTGTTGTAACTGCAGATATGCATGGAATGCAAGCAATCCGAATCAATGAATGGAAACTCATTGATAATTACCTTCCTGAAGAATTACCCCAACAAAGAAGGAAAAACATAAATATGCCACTTAACAGACATTTGTATAATTTGGAAGCAGATCCTTCAGAAAGAAATGACTTAATTGACAAATATCCTGAAATTGCTGAAGAACTATTAATGGAATTAAACAAGATAAGAAGTACAAATTCTACGAGAGATTAAGTTGGGGCGAGTATTTTTTCAACATGTATTGATTCCCGGATTCTTGCTTAGGGAAACTTTTAAGAATTAGGTTATCCATTAGTTTACAGGGACCTATAATTACCGGAGAATGGTCCCAAATATCCACTGTTTCTGTAAAATATACTGAAATTAAAACACCATACAGGTTCGATTTGTAGTTTGATACGAATGGTTGGCCAACAATCCGTAGAAGCTAATAAATAGAGGCCTTCCATAAATCACGGTGTTAGAATTATTTGGGTATAATCTTCCAGTTGTTGAATATTAATCCACTCCTGATTCTTCTACTATTTCGAAATTTCACAATAATTATATTTTCACATTGCCCTCTTATTCCACCACTAGCACATGGGAGGTGCTTAAACCATTCACTTTTAGTCTAAGAAAATATGTTCCCGGCTTCATATTTGAGAGAGGAAGTTTAAACTGGTAGTTGCCTGGTGCCATTCCCTGTTCAACTAAACGCTCGCCTACATTTCTTCCACTTACATCATATAAAGATACTATGATATCAGAGGGTTCTTTCAATGTCATCTCAAGCGTTACAAGTCTGCCAGCGGGATTAGGATAAATATTTACCTGAAGAGTTTCAGCTTTTTCAATTGATGTAATAACTGGTGATGCTAATACCTCCCCTGAAAGGTCACTCTCATTACCCAGCGTATCTACTGCACTTACAGAATAATAATATGAAAATCCATTTAATACATTTGTATCAATATATTCAGATGATGTTATTGGATCAATATTTAACTTTTCATAAGAACCAATGAAACTTCTTCTGTAAATATTGTAACCGGCCAATGTTGGCTCTGCATTGTCGTCCCAATTAAGTTCAATTCTGCCACTGCCACCATTTGCTGAAAGATTAAGCGGCATACTCAGGGGCATAGTTGCTAATTCCGTAAATCTAATAAAATCAATTCGCGTTTCAACAGGCGTATTTACAAATTGATATAACCGAAACCAGTTGATTGCACTTAGGTCAGGATATCCCATTGTTGAGGCGCTACTTAATGGCAGATGCAGCTCATTCCAGCCATTCACAAGACCCAGATCCGCTACCTGCCAGTTTAACTCATCTTCGTCATTTTTTCCAGCACTTCCTATTTCAAGTTGTCCTCCACCATCAAATGCAGATACATCAGAAACATATATCCACAAATCAAGAAACCCGCTAGTATCACTAAAGCTGTTGACAGGTGGGTCAAATGTTTTGCTATACCATACCGTACCGGTACCATTACTATACAAACTTGAAAACCCCTCCTGCTTTTGATCCGAATCAATGGTTACACTATTGTGTGAATTCCACATATTTACCTCATCGCAATAATCCAGGACGACATAATTTTTTGGACCCCCTAAACCTGCAGTTGTAAAGCGCCACAATGGACCTTGCACTTTTCCTGATCCATTTACTTCATCGATTCTCCAATAGTAAGTTGTATCCGGAGAAAGCTCTCCAGGATTAAAAGAAGTACTGGATTGATAGGTTAATGAATCCGGATTTTCCGATGTTCCAAAATAAATATAATGTGATACGGCATGCTCTCCGGTTGTCCATCCCAGGGTACTGGTTAATCGCACATCAGTTGCTCCATCAGCCGGAAAAGGGTTTGTAGCTTGCGAGGGGAGGCCTTTAAATACATCTGTGATTTTTACATGCCCCATATCTGCCACTGCAGAAGCTTCACTATGTCGAACAAAAACAGGATAGTTTCCTTCCGATAATCCCGTAATAGTATATGTGCCAACATCATCTGGCGTTGAATATGCCCATGTAACACCACTGTCGATACTGATTTCAAGTGTTGTTTCATCCGGGAAGTCAGGAAAAATAAACTCCATTTCACCGTTTGCTCCACCATTGATTTCATCGGTAATTCTTATGGTCATGATGCCTTCGGGAGGAGTGCCAAGATCTGCAAGTGTTCTCTTATTATCAGCATATCCCCTTACAACATCAGATGTTAAACTGGCCAATCGCAGATACCAGTCACCTGGTAGATCATATCCATCAATATCCAAAGTTACCCAATCTCTTTCCCGCGGCACATCATTTATAGTTTCAGCGAGTTTAAACATAGCGGTGCCTTCATCAATTTCGTCGAACATAGCTATATATATCGCTTTTGCATCATTGGTAACAGCATCGGTTACTTCGCCCCACAAGTAATTTCCACCATCTCTTGGTGTGCGGTTCAGATCTCCGGATGAACCATGATCTTCGTAGTCTATTGATAAATTATGCCAGGAAAAGCCAGGATGAACCACAGGCATATAATCTACATTATTTTCATCACACCATGGCTGCGCTCTGTGATGTTCGTTATGGCCGGAAAACCAGGGGCTAATTACCTCCACATTTTTAAACGCATTTAGCCAATCGTTTGAAACATCCGGGAAGTTTCCAGTGACTCCCAACTTAACTGATGCGCGGTATTTAGGGTTTGGATTATTTGTAAAAAAGTCGATCATTTCCACCAATTGATCAAGCGTAGCTTCATCCCGGACTGTATAGCCCCAAAGTGAAACTAAAGGAAGGCCCCGGTGATGGAGATACCGGTCACTCTCTGTTAAACCCAAATCATCGACCATATGAATCCAATCCGCCTTCATATCATCCACTTTATTTGCAATTCCATCATACATCATGGCAAATACTCCACCATATTTTTCACACCCCCTCATTATGTTAACCGCAACGGTATCTTTGTGATCCATAGTTTTTTGCCGGTCAGAACTGGAAATAAATCTTTGAATAAAAACACCATCAAGGTTGTAGTCCCGTATCCATTTCATGTGTCGCAAAACCGTATTCTGGTTATATGATGAAAAAACCGGTACCATTGATCCATCATGATAAGTAAAATGAGAGCTATATTTTTCATCCGCTCCAAATTCACGCATATCAGGAAAATTATCGCAACTTAAACGAATAGGCTCATATAAGTCACCCCAATGCACCCATCCCAGACCTGCTCCATCATCCGGATGATTAAACCATCCCTGGTACCCAAACATCACTTTGCCATCAAGCGTTGAGTTGTCTACTTTAGCAGCATCTAAAACCGGCCAGGCAGGTGCATTTAGCGAAGGTGTGAACCGAATGAAATCAATTTTTGCAGTAACCGGAGCCGATGCATTTTGATAAATACGAAAATAGTTAATGCTGTCCAAGTTTGCACCACCACCTGTTGCTGTTGCTGCGCTAATTTGCAATTGCATTTCATTCCAACCGGTGCTTACACTGTTTTTATCAAATGACCATGCATATTCCATATCATCCGGGCCACCTGAACTTGATATCTCAATGGCTCCGCCTTCCAGTACTGATGCATCTGAAATATACAACCAGAAAGAGAGATAACCTGAAGTTGATATTCCGGTTTGCGTACTGGAAAATGTTTTACTAAACCAGGGAAACGTGCCAGACTGAGCACTTGTGGATAAAGAACCGGAACCCTCTTTTTTATCTGTATTATCAATTGATAAAGCTTGTGCACTCTGCCAACCGCTTTTAACATCACATCTTTGGATTACAACCTGACTATACATTGATGAGTGTAACATCATTGTCAACAATAAAATTGGGATGCTTTTAATAAGGAAATAATTGGTTGTATTTTTTTTCATACTAGTTAATTTGATACTTCTATTAAAATTCTCTATTAATCATTTTGATGATATTCTATTCTTCATCTCTTAAAACACAAATATGGTATTGAAGTCATAATAATATATTAATAAACCATTAATTAAGGAGGATACATTATTCTTTTTTCACACAAAAGGGTTTTGAGACTAATTTATCGACAGCAATAGGATTTAGCTTTGCATGGTACCCACCCTTCAACTGCTCAGATTGGTCGTGAATGCATGTAATTATATATAAAACAATAAGTTAAAATGGGTATTTCAATTGCAGGTATTGATTATCCATCACTTATAGATAACGAATTTACGTATCTCAGAGTAATCATTAAAGTCTATTTTTAATATATGAAAGCCATTACTGAAATTCGATATATCAACCGTGACAAAACTTTCTTTTACCGAATATCCCTTTTGAATCAATTTACCTTCTTTATTATATATCTTATAGTCAAATGATTCAATATTAGCACTTTCTATAAATAATTTATCATTGACAGGGATTGGATAAATACGTGATTTATAATCATTATTGAGAAGGTTTGTTGCATCATCCTCGAAAGAATAGCTAATATTATATGTATGGGTTGCAACACCATTTTCTGCGGTAACTATAATTTCAGGGTCTTCAGAAAGGGTGATAAGCAAATAGGAGCCTGTTCCATCAACCTTTGCATGGTCATCTTCCGGCACAGCATCAATTACCATTGTAACCGTTCCTTGTGGCAATGTCACGTGATAGTCAAACTTTAAAGGATCGAAATCCGGTTCCAGCTCAAAGTTTCTTACTGTTAAGGATGTTAGTTTGGCATTATCTGACCACTTAATGGTATCACCTACTTCGCCAAATATTTGAAATTCGGACATCTGCATTAATTTCTGCGTATTGCCATTAATATCATAAATATGTAACCTATATTTCCCATACCAGTTATTGTTTTCAAAATACCAGCTTTTACGTTGCAATCGTTGCTGCCATTCCGGATTTGCTTCAACAGTATGAATTGTTTCCCACTGA
>JBEPYD010000218.1:0-6964 GCA_041641575.1 Bacteroidales bacterium | reverse complement strand
AAGAATTACTTAAAATTCTGGAAAACCTTGATGTAAAAAAAAAAGAATCTGACTTAGTTACCGGTTAACCTTCATTTCTGCTGGAATATTCTTAAGGGAATCAAGATAATCTTCTACATGCTGGAGTGTTTCTTCAATACGAAATCTTTCCTGTACAACCTGCTTACCCCTGGCTCCGAATTCTTTGCACAATTCTTTGTTCTCAATTAACCAGCAGACCCGCTCGGTAAATTCATCCATATTATCAAAATCAACAAGGAATCCTGTTTCATGATTGCTGATAATTTCAGGATTACTGCTTGTATTGAAAGCTACAACTGGTTTTTCGCACACAAGGGCTTCTGCAATAACATAACCAAAACCTTCCCATAATGATGTAAGACAAAAAATGTCGATGGAAAACATAAAAGATTTAATATCCTCGATAAAACCAGCAAAATGCACATGTTTGTCTACCCCTAACATTCTTGCTTCATGCATCAAATCGTTCTTTAGGGGGCCATCACCGGCTATTACAACCTTAAAATCAACATTTTTCTTTAATAAATTAGCTGCAAGCCGCAACAAATACTTTTGGCCTTTTTGTTTTACAAGCCTGCCGGCATTACCAATAATTACCTGGTTATCATTATCCCGAAACTGAAACGGGTTGGCTTTTTTTGATAAGAATTTTTTAAAATTGATTCCATTATATATTACATGAATACTTGATGGATCAAACATGTTTGGGTTTTTAGCAGTAATGGTTCTTTTTGTTTCTTCCGAATTGGCCATCACAGATGTCACTATTTTCTTAAAAAGGAATCTGTTAAGTGCAGAATTACTAATGGGAATAGCACTTCCCCTGCGGTAAATGATGTTTTCTACTCCTGCTATGCGTGCTGCAATTCCGGCCGCTTTTAAGTCTGCAGATAAATTCAGGATAACTGTTCTTACCCTCTCCTGACGGAAGATGCGGGCCAGTTTCATAATCTTATAAATGCTTAAAAAGCTCAGGTTTGAAATTCTAACTTTAAAATGGCGCTGATCTGTTTGTTGCACACGCTCATGCAGTTCACTTTTTTTGTTAGTGATCATCAAGGTCTTGTAACCCTTTTCATGAAGCCTTGTGGAAACATCAAGGTGCCATTTTTCACCTCCGCCCCAGGTACGGGCGCTATTGAAAAAACATATGCGGTATGGGGGCTGCGCCAGTGTATCTTTGGTTAATTTTCTAAGTTTTATATACTTCAGGAATGTTTCATGGGCCGAATTTACACTGATCACAAGTCCGTAAAAACCATCCAGAATGCCTCTTTTGATGATAAAATCTCTGAAGCCCCTCCACATGGAATGGAAAACTATAGTGAAATAACCCGCACGACGTCCGTTTTCAAAATATGAGCGGGCATAGATATCAGTAAATTTGTTGATTTGGTCAAGGTGTTCGCTGATTGAATAATAGCTGTAATGCCTAAGGTCACCTTTCAAAAATTTCTGTGTGCAACCCTTGTTCAGAATAAAACGATCATGCGGGTTTATTCCGCCCCAACGCCCTTTCCGTCTGTCCCAAAGGCGTAATTTGCGTGCCGGATACCAGCTGGAGTGGCGTATCCACTGTCCGCAATAGTTCGTGAGCCGGTTAAAATAATACCCGTCGTATTTCCAGTTGTTTAGTGCTTCTTTTAAGGATGCTTTTAATTCAGGTGTAATTTCTTCGTCAGCATCCAGAGATAATATATGGTTGTAACGGGCCTGATCAACAGACCAGTTCTTTTGTTCGATATGGCCCTCAAATGCATGCTGCAGGAATCGCACATTAAATCTGTTACATATTTCCCGGGTTTTGTCAGTTGAGAAGGAATCTACTACAAGAATTTCGTCAGCAATATCGTGGACAGATTGAAGGCAACGCTCTATATTCCTCTCCTCGTTATATGTGATGATCACCACCGATAATTTCACCATTTTACTATTCTTCAATATAAATGCGTTTTACCCGCGCTGATATGCTTGTTAAAAGTTCATAAGGAATTGTTCCTGCAAGATCAGCTAAATTTTGTAATGTTTTTGGTTCGTCAAATATAATAACTTCCTGCCCTTCTTCAACCGATTTTGGGTCAGATAATTCTATCATGCTCATATCCATACATATATCACCAATGAGAGGTGCTTTCTGGTCTCCTGTTTTTACTGTAGCTCTTCCGTTTCCCAGTTTTCTGCTCAAGCCATCAGCGTATCCTACAGGTAAAATACCAATGGTTGTATTTTTGTCTGCATAAAAACTTTTATTATAGCTCACGTATTCACCTTTTTTTATTTGTTTTACCTGAGAAATAATGCTTTTAAATGAAGCAACTGGTTTTATCTCATCCGGGTAAGTATCGCTAATTCCATGCAATCCAATGCCCAGTCGCACCATATCAAATTGTGCATGGGGAAACCGCTCAATACCGCTTGTATTCAATATGTGTAAAAAAGGTTTACTGTTTATTGATTCTATTATTTTATTACTTACTGTTCTGAATTTCTCAATCTGTATGTTCGTGAAATCATCATGCTGAGTATTTCCGGCCGAAGAAAGGTGAGAAAAAATGGAAGCCACCCGGATATGGGGGTTTTCTTTAAATAACCGAGTTAAAGCCTTACATTCATCAGCTTCAAATCCAAGTCTGTGCATGCCGCTATCAATTTTTATATGCACAGGATAGTCTGGCTTACCCGATTTTATGATCAATTTATTCCATTCTTTAAAAATCCGCAAGGAGTATATTTCTGGTTCAAGATTATGCATGATCATTTGTTCAAAGCTTCCCCTTTCCGGATTCATCACCATAATGGGTAAATGTATACCTGCTTTACGCAGTTCTACCCCTTCATCAGCAAATGCCACTGCCAGGTAATCCACTTTTTGGTGTTGCAACACCGTAGCTATTTCTACAGAACCACTTCCATAAGCAAAGGCTTTTACCATTACCATGGTTCGTACACCCTGATTCAGCAACGATCGATAAAAATTCAGGTTATGTGCAAGATTTGTCAGATTTATTTCCAGCCGCGTTTGGTGAACCTTTTGCTCCAACTGGGAAGCAATTTTTTCAAATTCAAACTTCCTTGCCCCTTTTATTAAAATTGCCTCGTTCGAAAAATTCTTTATGAGATGTTTCCTTAAAAAAGAATTCGTATCAGGGTAAAAATCAGCTTTTCCCTTAAAATCGTGCATGTTTGATTGTATGTTCTGTCCAATACCAATCAGGTAATCTACATTTTTTACCATCAATAACTCTGCAACTCTTTTATATAATTCTTCAGGAGGAATACCACTTTGTAGAATATCACTTAGTATTACCGTTTTTTTTGGATGCTGATTCTGCCGTGAAAGATAATCAAGCGCAATGCTCAGGGAAACAATATCTGAATTATATGTATCATTGATAAGTGTGCAGTTTTGTTTTCCTTCTTTTAATTCCAGCCGCATGGCTACAGGTTCCAGGTACTTCAGCTTATTAGCAATAGCAAGCGGATCTTCGCCCATGGCCAGCAATGTGGTAAAACAGGTAAGGGCATTTCCAAGCGAAGCTTCATCAGAAAAGGGAATAGAAGTTGTTATCTCTCTTCCATCCACCCTTATTTTCAATTGCATTCCATCAGCTGTCATTACTTTTCCCACCAGGTAAACTGTCGCAGCAGGATGCATTACTGACCAGGTAAACAATTGCTTGTTCTCAAAATCCTTATTCTCAGCTATTGCCTTACTTACATATTTGTCATCAAGTGGGTAAATAATGGTGCGGGCATTCTTAAAAAGGATAACTTTTTCACGGGTTTTTTGAAGATAATCGCTAAAATTTTCCTGGTGTGCCTCACCAATATTGGTAATGATGCCAATAGTAGGTTTAATCACTTCCTCAAGTTTTTCCATTTCCCCCGGTTGCGAAATACCGGCTTCTATCAGCGCAAGATCGTATGTTGAAGATAAATGATAAATGGACAAGGGAACGCCTATCTGTGAGTTGTAACTTTTTGGACTGCGTACCACTTTTCTTTTGGGAGTTAACAGCTGATACAGCCATTCTTTTACGATGGTTTTCCCATTGCTGCCTGTAATGCCTGCCACAGGATAATTGAATCTTTCCCTGTGAAAAGTTGCCAGCTTTTGCAGGGCATTTAAACTATTGTTAACATATATATAGGTAATCTCCTCCTCTGATTCCAGCGTATGGTCTTCCACCAGAAAGATGTTGATGCCTCTGCGGATAAGTTCCGGAATATACCTGTGTCCATTATGTGTTTTACCTCTGATGGCAGCAAACAAGCTTTCTCCGGGTTTCATGGGTGCACGGCTGTCGGTAAGTATTAGTGCCACATTTCTGTCAGGGCCCGTGTGTTTTCCTTGGCAAATAGCAGCAATTTCGGAAGCTTTGTAATAGAAGTTCATGCTACTGTTGCCATTTTTTATTAGAAGTTTTCGGTTTTTCTTTTTTCTCGGTCTGGAAACATGTGCGGCAAAGCGGCTCATATTCATTTTGCTCTCCAAGAAGTACGGTTTTGTCTGATGCCGTTTTTCGATGCGAAAAATGCGCCAATTCGCCACACCTTATGCAGATGGCATGTACTTTTGTAATATATTCCGCCTGCGACATCAGCGCACACATAGGACCAAAAGGTTTGCCCTTAAAATCCATGTCAAGCCCTGCCACAATTATCCTGATGCCCTGATTGGCCAGCTTGCTGCATACGTTCGCCAATTCCGGATCAAAAAACTGTGCCTCATCAATTCCTATCACATCCACATTGCCGGTAAGCAGCAGTATATTTGATGATGAATTTACCGGGGTACAGTGAATGCTTGATTCATCATGCGATACCACATCTTCTTCGGAATACCTGCTATCTATAGCAGGCTTAAAGATTTCAACCCTCAAATTTGCTATTCTGGCACGCTTTAATCTTCTGATCAGTTCCTCAGTTTTGCCGGAAAACATGGAGCCGGTAATTACCTCTATCCATCCCTTCTTATTGCTTATTTTAGAATTTTCAAGAAACATCCTGTAAGAAATTCTCAAATTTAATCGTTAATTTTACAAATCTTCATTGTAAAAATGAATAAAATCATCTCCTTTATGGAATACAAAAATACTGTGGAGGTTTTACTCCACGAAATAAAAGTTGTAGAACAGATCATTGCCTCATATAAGCAATATGAAAAAATTCCTAAAATTGAGGTAGATCGTGCGCTTTCAAAATTAATAAATTTATACGACCTGCTGGGTATGCTTAAGGAAACATCTGAAGAATCGCCAAAAGCACTAACTGATAAAGCAGCGGAAGAGAAGCCGGATGAATTGATGTCACCGGAATTTGAAAATCCCGCCATGGAGCCACCCAAAGAGGTCAGCAAAGATGAGCCTGAAGCTGAAACAGAAATTCCAGTCAATCCCGATTCGGAGCAAATAACAACAGAAAATCACATGCCTGAAGCGGAGCCCCGGTCTAAGGCCAAAAGTGAAGTGCTTGCTGACCGTTTTATGCAATCGCAATCGTTTATTAATGAAAAGGTTGCCTCGCGGCAGAATCTTCGTGACGTTTCTTCAGTATTGCAATCCAGGCCTATCACAAGCATCGAATCTTCTATAGGATTAAATGATAAGTTTTCTTTTATCCGGGAGCTTTTCAAAGGAGACCAGGCTTTATATACATCAACCATAAAACGGCTTGACAATTCCTCAAACTTTGATGAAGCAACAAATTACCTGCATCAGAATTTCAACTGGGATATGGAAAATATGACTGTACAGCGATTACTTGATCTGGTAAAAAGAAAATACCTGGTTCCAAAATGAGCCGGCTTTATTTAGTTCCCACACCTATCGGCAACCTGGAGGATATTACCTTCCGGGCTTTACGTGTGCTGCGCGAAGTGCATGTAATCTATGCCGAGGATACCCGAACTTCCGGAAATCTTTTAAAACATTTTGATATTACTACCAGGATCCGTTCCTTTCATAAATTCAACGAGCATCATCTGGCTGGTAAAATTGCTGCAGACATACAAGCAGGAATGCCGGTGGCCCTGGTTTCAGATGCTGGTACTCCTGGTATAAGTGATCCGGGTTTTCTGCTGGTGCGTGCTTGTCTGGAGGTTGGTGCCGGGGTAGAAACATTGCCCGGAGCCACTGCCTTTGTGCCTGCACTCGTAAATTCAGGTCTACCCTCAGAAAGGTTTGCATTTGAAGGGTTCCTTCCTCAAAAAAAAGGGAGGAAGAAAAAGATTGCCTCTTTGGCTGACATGGATCAGACAATGGTTTTTTATGAATCTCCATACAGGATTGTAAAAGCCTTAACACAATTTGCAGAAACTTTTGGCGAAGACAGGAAAGCTTCTGTTTCCCGTGAAATATCAAAGCTCCACGAGGAAACAGTGAGGGGAAGCCTGGGCGAATTAATTGCACATTTTACAACAAATGAACCCAGAGGCGAGTTTGTGATCTGTGTTGGGGGCATGGGGCAGACAATCAAACAACAAGATTAATTTCCCTCTGCCTATAAAGCAGAGTGTTCATAGAAAATTCGAATTTAAGGCTTGCGAAGGCGGAAAAATAAAACGTTTACGAATGTTAATGACTGTTTTTATATCAAGCATTAATTAAAAGTCGTACTTTATATACGGCCACTAAATATACTCTACCCTGACATCTTTCAGGAATTTGTCTTTTAATACTTTTTTTAGTCTTTTGACTACGCTACGACGAATTTCTATTTCAACCGGCATATTCGGATCCTGGTGTGCCAGGTTTACCCTTGTACCTACAAGAAAATAGATTTCATCATGTGCATGTATGAGCTTAAACATCTTACCGGCAGGATCATTGGGAATAACTGTGGAATGTTTATATTCCCGCAATAGTTTTTCCATTCTCGTTATGGTAAGAATTCCTTCGGTAACCAGATCTACTCCTTCCATAATGGATTCCGGGGGCAAATC
>JBEPYD010000217.1:0-6969 GCA_041641575.1 Bacteroidales bacterium | reverse complement strand
CCCTGTGTTCATACCTGAACACTCCTTTATTTGTAGATAGCAAAGGCGGGGTAGAAAGAACTACCCTGCAAGATTTTGATTCAGAGGTAGCTGTTTTTCTCATTGACAGCCATCAAAAAAGAAAGACAGCACCTTTGGTAGCTACCTATAAAGAAAAATCTATCCTGCCTGAGTTTCAAAGTATTTTAGACGCAGAAGTTCTGCCTTTGAATAATGCCTGTATCAAACACTTTATTCGGGGAAATGCGCAGGGCTTTTTAACTTCTGTTGCTTCACTTTCGCGGCTGCAGTTAAAACATTTTATGTATGCCATACCCAAAAGCATTCTTCCCCTCTGGAAAAATGGTATAGATCGCAATATTTTTTATATGAAATTGTGTGGTGCCGGCGGTGGCGGATATTTCCTGGGATTTACCACAGATTTAACAAAGGCAAAAGAATTGATAAACCATCACCACATGGATATGATTGTGCCTGAATTTGACTTTTAAGATCAGGATACGAATAAAAGATTTAGTTTTGGATCAAACATTCCTGAAACTATAATTCGAAGTAGCATTTTATTCTCCCTGATTGACATAAAGGGTCAAAGGCTAACAGCAAAGGACAGAAGCATATTGTAAAAAGTCCTGGGATAAACTCAAGGAATGAAAGTCCGACCTAAACTGTTTATTACTCCATCAGGATGTTATTTTTTTATTTCAACCCAGGAAAATGTCGTAATAAGTTTAAACACCTCCATTTATGGCTTAACCTAAAAATGCAATTTAGCGGGATTTCACCCAAAGCAACTCACCGTCTTTTGTATATTTGGCGTAGAATTGGTCGTATGCATACCCGGAATTCAGGGTAGTATCCTGAAAATAAGCCAAACCTTTATACTGCCCTGTGATATATATATTATTCCGCTCGTCGGTACTAATAAACTTGTTGAAATTAATAATGCCGCCACCCGCAGGCTTGATCCATAATATATCAAAAGAAGGATCAAACTTTGCGAAGAAGATATCTGTCTGTCCGCGTGCTATCATTTCCTGATCGCCAATTTGCGCTGTATCAGTATAAAAACCGGTTACCAGAATATTACACTCATCATCCAGGGTATAGGTAAAATATTCAACTTCCATAATCTTGTACAACTCATCCAAAATATAATCATCGGATTGCCCTGTAACGGGAAAAAGGATAAAAAAGAAAATACTGATCATTCCAACAATTGTTTTCATGGCAACTATTTTTTATCAAGATTAAAGTTCATATAAGTAAACATAAGGATCTGCCCTCGTTATTTCATTTTTTAATGATTCTTCAGCTTTCTCCTGGCTTCCCGCAGAACCTCCCGGTTTTTGGAAAAACCTCTCAACTCATCAGCAATTTTATCGCTTAAATGATACACCATTAACTCCTCTTCCGATACCCCATAAAATTTACCAATGCCTGTAATGAGTTCTTTTGTAGGCTTACGGGTATTCCTCTCAATTTTCCCCAGCGTGCTCGGATCAATATCAAGGGAAGCAGCCACCCTTCGCAAAGGTTCTTGCTTTCTGCTACGCAGCTTACGAATATATTCCCCGAATGAAGGCTCAGCCATTTCTATAAAATAATATAGGACAATTAATGTCCGGAAATAAATATTAAGTACATATTTTGTCCAAATTTAATAATAATGGTTGTTTTAAGCAAATTTTTTATTGACATATTTCTTATTTTCTATAATATTCTGAATATATGAGCAGAATTCTCGTATTTTAATGTTTACTTTTATTCAAAAAATCCATCTGATTTAATCCCGGTGAAACTTATAAGCCTGCTATTTTGTGCTGAATAATAGCATGCTTCCAAAATTGAATTTTTTACAGCACATAAATATTGGCAGAAGAGCGGAGGAATAACTACATTTGCAGCGCAAAATAATTTTGCTCATGCATATAGATATCATCACTGCGCTTCCGGAAATTCTTACCAGTCCGTTGAATGAATCCATTCTAAAGCGTGCACAGTCAGCAGGCATTGTGGAAATAGATGTGCATAACCTTAGAGATTACAGCCGGGATAAACATAAAAAAGTGGACGATTATGCTTTTAGCGGGGGTGCCGGGATGGTTTTACAAATTGAACCGGTTTACCATGCCATTAATCATCTAAAGCAAAAACGTATTTATGATGAAATTATCTACACCTCACCTGATGGCGAAAAGTACGACCAAAAAATGGCCAATCAGCTTTCTACCCTCAAGAATGTAATAATCCTTTGTGGCCATTATAAGGGTGTGGATCACCGTATCCGCGAGCATTTGGTTACCCGTGAAATATCTGTGGGTGATTACGTGCTTACCGGAGGAGAACTTGGTGCGGCTATTATTGCAGACAGCATTGTAAGATTGCTCCCGGGAGCTATTTCGGATGAAACGTCCGCACTTACCGATTCTTTTCAGGATAACCTGCTTGCACCGCCCGTTTATACAAGGCCTGCAGAGTTTAATGGCTGGCATGTTCCTAAAGTTCTCCTTTCAGGAGACACAAAAAAAGTGGAAGAATGGAAAATGCAAAAAGCATGGGAACGAACAAAACAATTAAGGCCGGACTTACTCAATGAAAATTAACAACACCTTTAAGTTTAAAGCTCAAATCTATGAATATCAAAACATCATTACTCACTGCATTCATCGCGCTCATTATTCTACCCGCTTTTTCCCAGAATACAATTGAAGCGGATCTGGAAGAAGTAAAAATATACTCCGGTAAAGTGGAGCAAACACATAAAGAAAGTGGCCGGAATATATCCATAATCACCAGAGAAGATATTAATGAGCTACCCGTTCACTCCCTGGATGAATTACTGCGATACCTTCCCGGATTGGAAGTACAATCCAGGGGCGGATTTGGTGTGCAATCAGATATTTCCCTGCGCGGGAGTACATTTAGCCAGGTATTGGTTTTGATTGATGGTATGCGCATCAACGATCCGCTCACTGCCCATTTTAACAGCAATATGCCTGTTTCTGTGTCTGAGATAAAACGCATAGAAATTCTGCGTGGCCCGGCAACGGCTACTTACGGACCCGATGCCGTTGGTGGTGTTATCAATATCATTACCCGCACATTCCAGCCTTCGAATGAACCAAAAGAACTTCATACCGATGGTTCTTTACTTTTGGGGGAAAACAATCTGATATCATCAGAAGCAGGTATTTATATCAAGCAAAAAAAATATGCAGTTGCCCTAGGCGCCATGCTCAACCAATCAGATGGACACCGATTGCCTTCCGAACTGCGTGGCGATTTTGATCTGAAAACACTGAGCCTTTCCGGAAATTATAAACTGAACAATAAATGGCGGGCTGCCCTTCGCACCTCATGGGATTCAAGAGATTTTAATGCCCAGTATTTTTATACCCGAAGCCCTTTTGACCTTTCTCGCGAAGTTACCACTACCTCCTGGAACCAATTGCATTTAAAACGTGTTTCAAATTATTCGCACACAAGTTTTGATGTAGGATATAAAAGCACATCTGATACATTTCTGTTTAATCCTGCCTTTCCGGCAAACGTGCATAAAACACGGTTTTTAAACACGCAGATCAATCACAGCTGGCATATTTCTCCCAAAATGCAACTAAGCTTTGGTGCACAATATGATTTGCGTACAATTGAAAGCACTGACAGAGGTGACCATAACAACTTTCACACAGGCGTGTATGGAATTTTGTTTGTGAAACCTACAGAAAAACTTAGCGTAACCACTAGTTTACGTGGCGATTATGACGAAGTATACGAATTTGAGATATTGCCTCAGTTCAATGTTGCCTGGACTGAAGAGAAACTCTCGTTACGCTCCTCGATAGGCCGTTCCATACGTGCAGCAGATTTTACAGAACGATATATTTCCACAAATATCCCGGGAGAATTATCTGCTTACAGAAATCTGGGAAACCCTTTTTTAGGTCCGGAAACCGCCTGGAGTTATGAAGCGGGCGCTGATTTTTCTTTATTCCAGGGTCTGGAATTGCGCTTAACCGGTTTTATCAGGCAGTCAGACAATCTCATTGATTATGTTTTAACCAGCGAAAATGAAATTATCAATAACAGCAACCTCCAAAATGACAGCCTCTACTTTTATACACAAAACATAAAAGAACTTACCACACGCGGACTGGAAGCTGAAATCTGGTATACCCGCAAACTGGGACAAAAAGCACAATTCCAGTTTATTGGTGGTTATTCCTGGTTTGATTCATATAATGATGAGGGTGTGGTTTCAAAGTATATATCGAACCACGCAAATCACCTGGTAACTGCCAATGCAATTTTTGCGCACAAGCTGGGAAGAATAAGCATCAACACCTTGTATAAACATAGAAATGGCGAAATGGATGAATCTGCGGGTTTCTTACTTGAAAAATCTTATGCCATTGTAAATGCACAGGTGGATATTAATGCATATAAAAATGCTGTTTTCCTTACACTACAGGCCAAAAACATTTTTAATGAAAAATACAGTGATATATTAGGTGCACAAATGCCTGGCCGATGGATGATGGCTGGCGTAAGATGGAATTTTAATCGTAAACAGGCGCCTGAAAATTAACGGCCTTTAATACTTACTGATAAGCATTATGGCATACGGAAAACTTCATTTAATCCCCACCGGACTAGGCTCTGATGCATTGGAGGTAACCCTGCCACAAACGGTGGAGATACTTATCTCTACAAAGTTCTATATTGTTGAAAATATACGTACCGCCCGCCGATTTATCAGTAGTTTAAAGGCCGATATTAATATAGATTCACTGCAGTTTTATGAATTAAATAAGCATACAAACCCAAACGACATCAGTTCCTTTATAAAACCTGCCCTTGCGGGAGAAGATATAGGTCTTCTCTCAGAAGCCGGGCTACCCGGGGTTGCTGATCCGGGTGCAAAAGTAGTGTCTCTGGCACATCAAAACAATATCAGGGTAATTCCTTTGCCCGGGGCTTCTTCCCTTTTTCTGGCCCTTATGGCCTCAGGGCTCAACGGACAGCAATTTGCATTTAACGGATATTTGCCTGTTAAGAGCAATGAACGCATGCAGAAAATACGCTTTTTTGAAAACCGGTCACGCGCAGAAAATCAGTCTCAGATTTTTATTGAAACGCCTTACCGGAACAATGCGCTTTTAAAGGACTTTATAACGGCCTGTAACAGCAAAACATATTTGTGCATTGCTGCAAATCTTACCATGGAAACAGAGTTTATCAGTACCAAAACCATCGGTGAGTGGAAAAATAAACTGCCGGATCTGCATAAGCGCCCGGCAGTGTTTATTATTCAGCTTTTTATGTAGGTGGGTTTATATAAAAATCTGGAACCAGGTGCATAATCCTTTACCCTTAGCATTGGATGATGAATATCAGAGATTTAAAATTCTATAGAATTATTTCTTGATATTAATCAATACTCACAACTTCCACCTCAAAAACCAGTGGCATATACGGCGGAATGACACCCCGTCCTTCTGCCCCGTAACCCAATTGATAAGGCATAATAAGAATGGATTTACCACCTTCTTTCATCATGCTTACGCCCTCATTCAAACCCTTTATTACTTCACCTGAATCAATGGTAAACTTATACGGACTGTTTGCCTGACTGTCCATAAAAACGCGACCATCAAGAAAATAGCCCAGCAGATCAACTGAAACAAAGCTTCCAACAGCAGGTGTACTGCCTGTCCCCTCTTCCACCTCAATGTAATACAGTCCGGAGGATGTTTCTGTGGCGATATAATTGCTATCAGCGATATAATTTGTAATCGCCTCTTGCTGGTAGGTTTCCGCTTCTTTAATTACTGTTAAAAGTTCAACATCAACAATAAGTGAAGAAAAACTGGGTACGAGCGATGAAGAGAATTCTCTAAATCCCATTTCAGGAGGAACAAGTAAGCGCGCTTCACCTTTTTCTTTCATCAGTTGAATGCCTTCTGACATACCTTCAAAAACGTTTTCAACCCGTACCCGTGAGGCTCCATAAAGCTGGGTTTGATTATATATGCCATTTTGAACTGCCACACTTTTGATGTTGGTATCCACCACCTTACCATTTACCAAACGAATGGTGTATAACATATCCACAAAATCACCGGGCACGGGAGCGGGGCCTGTGCCAGGTACTTGTTCCAGGTAGTACAAACCTGATTCTTCGGGTTCTACGGTGATGTTATTCTCCAGTAGATAATTCTCAAACTTTCTTTGTTCATTGGCTATTATTTCGTCCCAATTATCATCCTCACATCCGGAAAAGAATATCACAACTAATGTTAATATCCATAAAAATTTATACTTCATATTTTTAATCATTAATTTTTTTTAGAGTTTTAGAATCTCATAGTTAGCAAACGCCATTAATAGATGAAAATTATAGTAGTATGGTTGCTTTGGTTTATTGCAATTTTTATGGAAAAAGTATTCTCCTTCTTTAGATTTTAGAAAACATTATTGTAAAGCTATACCTGCCAATATTGCTGAAGAAGTGAATATTTTAATTGAAGCCGATGATAAAGAAATTATGAATTATACTTACTGATTCGGGGTACTAATGATTTGGCGTAAACCAAATATACAGCAACACCGTTGCTTTATACTTTCCCTTTTCTTACTTCTACCAATTCAACTTCAAATATGATGGAAGTATAAGGTGGAATAATACCTGTGCTGCTACCAGATTTTCCGAATGCAACATCAGAAGGCATTATAAAAAGCGACTTTTCTCCTTCCTCCATTAATCCAATGGCTTGTTCCATGCCATCAATTACCTGCCATTCCTGCCCGTAGACAAATCCAAATGGTTCTTTTCTTTTAATGGTGGAATCAAAAAACTTTCCATTTAAAAACCGGCCCTCATAATGCACAATTACCGTATCCCCTTTTTCCACCTTTTTGCCATTACCGGATCTAAGATTTAAGTAATAAAGACCGTTTTTGAGGTTT
>JBEPYD010000216.1:0-7006 GCA_041641575.1 Bacteroidales bacterium | reverse complement strand
AAAAGTTTCCTAATGTGAAACATAATTCGTAGATTTGCGTTGATAAATGAAAGTACATTTAATAAAAAAGCAGTCGGTTGAAGATTATGTCCTTAATAATGCAAGGAGTAGGACATCATTTGAAACATGGCTGTCGATTTTAAAACGATCTGATTGGAACGAACCTAAAGATATCGTTTCGACATTTAATAGTGCTGATATTCTTGGAAAAGGTTCAAACAGAGTTGTATTCAACATAGGAGGAAAAAATTATAGACTGATATGTAAATATCATTTTGGTCAGAGTCGGATTCATTTATTTGTGAAGTGGATTGGGACGCATGCTGATTATACCAAAATATGCAATGATGGAAAACAATATAATATTTCGAATTATTAAAACGGACAGATATGGATAACTTAAAATACACTATCATTAAGGATTCAGCACAATACAACGATTACTGTGATAAACTCGAGGAATTATTGACAAACGATGCGTCAAAATTCCAAGATGAAATAGATTTGCTAACGTTGTTGATTGAAAAATGGGATAATGAACATAATACATTCAATGATTCAGACCCAATTCAGATACTCAAAACACTGATGGATGAGCATGGATTAAAAGCCAGGGATTTGGTTGAAATTCTTGATTTATCAAAAGGGACAGTTTCAAAGATTCTTAATTATCACAAAGGATTATCAAAAGCTACGATTCGGAAATTATCGGATTATTTTAAAGTTTCCCAAGAAACATTTAATCGTCCGTACAGATTGATAAATGATGTAAACAGACATTTCCGAAATGCAAGCTTGATGAATACCCCAAAAAGGATGGTTGAAGCAAGATAAAGGCAACATTTGCCCAACATTTTAGGAATTAAGACACAGTTAACCCCCAAAAAAAGCAATAAGTAATTGTACCCACTGCTTTGTTGGTCATATATACGGTGGTTCCCGATTTTCCTGGACAGACTCCGGCGGGATAATTCCCGGCCTGTAATAGCAGAACCGGAGTTAGAGAATGGCACCCTGTGGAATTTTATGGCTGACAACTTTCACAAAGATTTAAATTAATATACAGCAAAGCGCATTGCTGCCGCCAATATTCACCCATGCAAGGCCATCACCCAGAAGGGAACACAGTGTAAGCGCTCCGCACAGGGAAATTCTGCTTATTGCTGGCAACATCAACCGAAGAACTAAAGGAAATTATCTCAAATTAAGTTATATGGGATTGCCTGGCATTAATTATTATAAGTTTTTAACACTAAGCCTTTCGCAAGCATTTATTTTTTATATTTACTACTTGTATTTATGGGACAAATATGGATATAAAGAGCAATCCCGGTTTAATGAACATAATCATAATGTGGTTATGGATTCGTTTCCAGTAATATAAAAAACCGAATCATGGAAGAATACTTAGCAAATGAAGAAAATCTAATATTAGACAATGATTTAAAATCCGTCTATAAATACTGTGATGAAGAGGGAACTCCAGTTTTTAAGTCAAAAGAGATTTTTAAGAATGAGAAAAAAATCATATTCTATCCATATTCAGTAAATTCTATTGATGGTCGCGTATCAGCTAAACGAATAAAGTCGATTGAGCTTAGAGGATGGGATAAAAGTTCGGATATACCTGTTGATTTTAAAACTACTGGACGATATGGTTTTTCCACAACTCGAATCAAACAATTCTTCCAGTATTTATACCCTAAATTTAAGGGAGTAAATAAAATTGTGGTTGGAATTAATATCGCAAACAGATTTACCAACACATCTATTTCACTAAATTGGTCATCATTAGAACCTATCTTAAAAAAGATTGCTAATGAAAAGAGATGGTACGATAGAACAAGGAAACTTTTAATTCATAATCAGGTATCAGACATAACTACTAAACTGACAAAAGAAAATGTTCATCTAAATGCAGGTCAGTTAGATGCATTTTTAAAGAAGTTTGATTCTTTTGAAAAAGTAACAAAAGCTGACATTGATTCATTATCAACAGTTATAGAAACGGCTCCTCCAAGTAAAATATCAATAACCTCAAATTTTATAGCTACCAGAGATAAGATAAACAAAGTTTTTATCGAGGATATTATCAAAAACTTCGAAAAATTAATGTCTTCTAAAAATGATAACGAAAAAGACTGGCAAAGATTCTTTGGTAAAAATTCGTGGATATTAAATCATTTATTCCCATTTGAGGTAATTCTTAGGGAACAAGAGGCTTATGTCGGAGGGAAAACACTTGAAAATAAAGACGGTAGAATTGTTGATTTTCTATTTTCAAATGGATTTCAGGACAATTTTGCGATTTTAGAAATTAAAACTCACAAAAAGGAATTACTGAAAAATAATCCGTATAGAAAACCTGATGTTTTTTCTTATTCGGACGACTTATCAGGTGGAATTAGTCAATGTCTAGACCAAAAGGATGTTTTTATTAAAGATTTTGGAGGAAAAGAAAGAATAATTGACCCAAGGTGTATTTTAGTCATAGGTCAAAAAGAAGAATTAAGTGAGCATCAATCAAAATGTTTTGAGTTATTGCGCTCAAATCAAAAGAATGTTGAAGTTATTACGTTTGATGAATTGCATGCCAAGCTTAAAGGATTACTAAATGTTATGACAAATTAACTTTAAAAATATGGAAATTGAAGTTGGAGATATTGTTCAATTAAAAGATAAAACTGTATTTGCTGGTTTAACAGTAGTTGCGATAGAAGGAGAAAATGCTATTTGTAAATTTTATGTTCCAAATGAACCACTTGATGGGGCAAAAAGACCAAGTGCATTGGTTCAAGAAGAAGGTGTTTTTCCACTTGAAGATTTGATAATTAGTCGAAAAGGATGAAATAAGACTGGCAACAATGTATAAAAATAATTGCCGATATAGTTGGTTGACAAAGGGTTATAGCCCGCTTCAACTTTCTTGTAACTTGACAAGAAAGTGCCACACAGCCGGCTACTATTCTTATACTAAACGTTGGTTGTAATTTTCCGAGAACAAAACATTAAACAATAAAATAGACTCTGCTTTAGTTGAATTCAGTATTTAAATATCGCTCAGGATCCTTAGAGACATTCGACCGTGATTTAGAATCTCTAACAGGTGATTATTTTTGGGCTTCAAATTTCGAAAATCTAAATGATCCATGCGAAGCAATCATTGATATTGATACTTTTAAAAATCAATTAAATTCCTTTATCAGAATTTTTGCTAGAAAAAACAAAATAGCAAGCGAAAATCTCCAAAAAGTATTTGATGCTTTAAATAATTTATTATCAAGAGAAATTGGAATATTTTCCCTTTCACAAAAATATGACGACGAACTTTTATGGGCACATTATTCTAATTCTCACAAGGGCTTCTGTGTAGAATATGATTTAAACATTCTTACAAAAAACGCATCCATGAGAAAATACTATGCATACCCCGTAACATATACTGACAAGCCTCCAACTCTTACAATAGATGATATGAACAATTTAAGTTCTGATATGACTAAGAATATTATCTTAGCAAAATATGCTACAACCAAATCAGAACGTTGGTCATACGAAGATGAAATTAGACTCATAACTGATAAATGGGGTAAACAGCCATACGATTACCGAGCTTTAAAAGCAATATACTTTGGTTTAAGAATGTCCGGTGATAAAATAGATGAGATTATGTCAGCTTTAAGAAATCGAGGGGTTCAATACTTTCAAATTATATTAAATCAGGGGAGCTATGAATTTACTGCTACTCAGATCAAAGATAAATACTCAGATGGTAAGAAATACTTATATAATATTTCACCTGTGTTAGAAGATGCTGTGATGGAAGAATATATACCTGATGACTATCGCCATTGCATACCATACCTTTACAAAGCAATTGAGGTTGCTCGAAGAGATCCTTATAGTAAACAAATAAATTATGCTGAGATTAACCCTTCAAGGGGTACACCGAGAAAGCCTGTAATATTTGTAAATTGCGAGAAAACTAATGATGAGTATTGTAATATGTACTATACAAAAGATGAGATTGATGAATTATATTCTAAAATAGATGACTTATAAACTGCAACCAACACACGGTAAAACAAATAAAGGTGAAAGTAGTTTGCGAGGCATTGTCTCACGCTTCAAATTCACTAACGGGGGATACGAACGCAGTCTGCAATCCCTTACATAACTTCCCGCGGAAACGACCGTGTGCACCCAGCATGTGCATTAACAATAGCGTGAAAGTCCGAGCTGGCGGAGGTAAACTTTACTGCCAGCAAGTGGCAAGTGTTGCGTCGTGAGGTGTCGCATGACCCGGAGCTTAGCGGATAGCATGACCAGAGGGATCACCAACAGGCGTACTATCGATATTCAAAGAAAGCAATTTGTTATGGCTTTCATGAAAAACAGGGTGATCCTTTGTCTGGGATGAAATATTATAAGAGAAGTATTGGAAAGTGTGAGAAAAAGATGCCTACTTCAATTTTTCAGCACCCTAACCAGCAACTTAATTGTTTGTAAGTTGCTGGTTTGTAGGGCTGAAGTGTACCCGGAGCGGGAATTGAACCCGCACGGCCGCAATGGCCACAGGATTTTAAGTCCTGCGTGTCTACCAATTCCACCATCCGGGCAGCCATTGATAAAATATAAAAAAAAACCCGACGGTGTCGGGAAAAAATGAGAGCGGGAAACGGGACTCGGACCCGCGACCCCAACCTTGGCAAGGTTGTGCTCTACCAACTGAGCTATTCCCGCTTTTGTGCCTGCAAATTTAGCCATTTTTTTTATTTCACAAAAAGAATAAAAATTTTTTTCTGCTTTTATTTCCGGTACCTCTCCAAATGGCTATTTTAATCCTGTAAGACGTTTGATCTCATTGAGCTTATTCAGGGCCTCAATAGGCGTTAAATTATTTACATCCAGGTTGAAAATTTCATCGCGTATTTGCTTCAGGACCGGATCGTCAAGCTGAAAGATGCTGAGTTGGTATCCTTCCCGCTTACCGGCAATTTCGCCCACGGGCTTCTGTACACCATTTTTTGTGCGCGAATTTTCCATTTCTTTAAGGATTTCTCCTGCCCGCGAAACCACGCTCCGTGGCATTCCGGCCATGCCGGCCACATGTATTCCAAAACTGTGTTCGCTGCCTCCGCGTTTTAGCTTACGCAGAAAAATAACCTTGTTTTCCAGTTCCTTTACCGATACATTATAATTTTTGATGCGGTCAAAAGCATTTTCCATCTCATTGAGTTCATGATAATGCGTGGCAAACAATGTTTTTGCCCGGGCATTGGGGTGCTCATGCAGGTATTCCACCATGGCCCATGCAATAGAAATACCATCGTACGTGCTGGTGCCGCGTCCGATCTCATCAAGCAGCACCAGGCTGCGGGAAGAAATGTTGTTAAGGATGCTGGCAGCTTCTGTCATTTCCACCATAAAAGTTGATTCGCCGGAGGAAATATTATCCGAAGCACCTACACGGGTGAATATTTTATCCACCAGTCCGATATTCGCTTTCTTTGCGGGAACAAAACAACCTGCCTGCGCCATGAGTACAATGAGTGCTGTCTGTCTCAGTAATGCTGATTTACCTGACATATTGGGGCCGGTAATAATTACAATCTGCTGTTTCTCATTGTCCAGCTTTACATCATTGGAAATGTATTCCTCACCAGTGGGCAGTTGTTTTTCTATTACCGGATGTCTTCCTTCAGTAATTTCGAGGTTTTCGGTTTCATCCAGGGCAGGTCGGCAGTATCCATTTTCAAGAGAAACCCGGGCAAACGAATACAGGCAGTCCAGTCGCGCCAATTGAGAAGCATTCAGCTGAATGGCATCAATGTAATCTCCAAGACTGGTAACCAGGTTTGAAAAAATTTCATTCTCCAGGATCAATATTTTTTCTTCGGCACCCAGTACTTTTGCTTCATACTCTTTCAGTTCTTCTGTAATATACCGCTCGGCATTTACCAAAGTCTGCTTTCTAATCCAGGTATCTGGTACTTTAGATTTATGCGTATTCCGAACTTCAATATAATAACCGAATACATTATTAAATCCTACCTTCAACGATGGGATTCCGGTATTTTTACTTTCCCTTTCCTGCATTTGTACAATGAAATCCTTGCCGGAGCGCATAATGGTGCGTAATTCATCCAGCTCTTCAGAAACACCTGCACGTATTATATTTCCTTTATGAATTTGTGCCGGAGGTTCGGGTGCAATCTCCCGCTCAATTTTTTCTTTAATGGTCTGGCATGGGTTTAATTGTTCCCCGGTTTGCACTAATGCCTCAATTCCGGATGAAATGCAAAGGTTTTTTATGGGTGTTATGCTGCTGAGCGCGGTTTTTAACTGAATAACCTCACGGGGTGAAATTCGGCGGGTGGCTACTTTGGAAATTATTCGTTCCAGGTCGCCAATTAAAGCAAGGTGTTCAGCTATGGATTGCGTAAACTCCTCTTGTTTGGTAAAATATTCTACCACAGCCAGGCGGTGTTCTATTTGCTGCAGGTTTTTCAGTGGCAGCGCCAGCCATCTTTTCAGCATGCGCGCACCCATAGGACTAATGGTATGGTCCAGGACTTCAATAAGGGTTTTTCCATTTTCCTGTATAGAGGAAAACAACTCCAGGTTACGGATGGTGAATTTATCCAACCATACATATAAATCCTCTTCAATTCTGGAAATGCTTCGGATGTGTGTGGTTTGGTGATGCTGGGTAAGTTCAAGATAATGAAGCACAGCACCGGCAGCAGTTATTCCTAGTTCGAGTTGGTGCACGCCAAACCCTTTTAAAGTTTTGGTTTGAAGCTGGTTTAAGAGCTTTTCCTTTGCGGATTCTGTGTTGTAGGCCCATTCATCCAGTTTATAGATGTAAAATTTTGTTCCAAAATGGGAAGTGAAGGCCGTATAGTTTTTCTTTTCTACAAGAATTTCTTTTGGATTAAAGTTGTTGAGCAACTTATCAATGTAAGATATCTGTCCCTCTGCGGCAAAAAATTCACCAGTGGAA
>JBEPYD010000215.1:0-7019 GCA_041641575.1 Bacteroidales bacterium | reverse complement strand
GTTTCAATGAATTTAACAACCCCGGAAATTACGGAAGCATCAAAACCCATCAAGAATCCACCAAGGGCAATGATGATAGCAATCCTAAAAGCAGCTGTATTGGATTTCTTTTGCATTAATTCTAATTATTAAATTTTAATAAATTACTTATGCTTTTTACTTAGAATTATAATTTTCTGTAACTGCGTTTTGCTCTACCATAAAAGGAATATTTCCGGTAGCTGCATTTCCATTTTCGTCGGTAACATAAACAAAAAGTCTGTATGCCCCTGGTTTAGCCGGTGTTTCAAATGAAACAGGATTTGAATTTAACTGAGTGATTGTTTCGGGACGGTTTTCATAATCCCCACCCATCTTTAAGTCATTACTTTCAGGCATTATTTCCCAGGTGTAATTAATGTTGGCTGTGTCGAAACTACGGGCCCATGCTTTGGCTGTATATTCTTCACCAGGTTCCAGACGTATGTTTTGATAAGCATCTGCCTTATTCAGTTTTAAAGAATCGATTGTGGGTGCGCGATCCTCCGGCCATTCTCCATTCCACAGATAATGCATGGCATCAACTGTTTCTGTACGGTGGCCGTTTTCGAGAAACATCCCGTACCAGGTGGGCGTACGTTCCTGTTTTTGTCCCCATAGAAATACATATGAACCCATACAGTTTTTTTCATCAGAAAGAATGGCTTTTTTGTACCTTTCAATAAAGGCTTCAGCTTTTTCCTGGCTGGTTTGCTCTATGGCAACATCCCATTCTGTACGGGGCACTTCCCAGTGGCCTGTGGCTCCCCATTCGGTAACCAGGTAAGGGCCTTCATATCCTGCATCTTTTATGCGCTCCTGCAGATTTACAATATCGCCATACATCTGTATCGATATGAAATCCAGGTCATTGCAATGCTCTTTCATATAATCAATCTCTTTTTTACTTATCCCCGCCAGCATAGTGGTGGTGGGATGATTGGGATCAATCTCATGAATCATTTTGGAAATATCATTCACAGCATTCCAGACTTTCATGTTTGAGGCTTCCAGGTTTAATTCGTTCCCAATGCCCCAGGCAAGTAATGCGGGATGATCCTTGTATTTAAGCACCTCCTGCCTGATGTATTCTTTCTGTTCTTCCACCCACACCGGATCATTATAATCAAAGCCGTGTCTTTCTCTGCCAATTTCTAAACCCATGAGTACATATAAACCATTCTCGTGCGCTTTATCTAATACTTCCTGACCACTTTGCTCGCCATTCTCAGTACGCCAGGTTCTGAATGAATTGGCGCCATGTTTTGCCAAAAGCTCAATGTTTCCAAATTCAAGCCCTGCGCCTTTCACATAGAATTCTTCATTGTTCACAAACAAGCGGTGTTGTCCTGCTTCGTTTTGTTTTACCTCAACTTTTGCAGAAGTGTTTTCAGAGGGTGTTGTGCAAGAAAAAGACATAAGGATGCTAAGTAATCCTAAAAGAATTATTCGAGGTTTCATTTTTATTTTCTTTATTTGGTTTATCAGGGAAGTTTCCGTTTCCACATAGGAATACTTCCCTGATTATAATTTATTAGTAGCCTGCATTTTGGTTAAATGCACCCGCGGACAAGTCCATCTCAGTTTGCGGAATGGGCAGAAAACCATTGGTTGCGGGATCGTAATCGACATTATACAACGACTGATCACCGGTATAATTATCACCCCTGATGCCCTGGATAGTTAGTTCTTGCTGTACTACGGCTTGTCCCTGCCTGAGCAGGTCGAAATAACGTATACCTTCTAATGATAGTTCGAGTCTTCTTTCGCGTAAGATATTTTCCAGACTAGCCGGAACACTTTCTAAACCTACCCGACTGCGTACTTCGTCAAGGTATTGTTGTGCATTGGGACTTCCCAATTCAGCCGCCATTAACAATACATCAGAGTATCTTATCACCCTGTAATTTACCGTGCGGTTGAGCTCAAACTGGCCATCAGAACCCCAATGCTCTACATCAGAAGTATATTTGTTAGAAAAATGTCCTGTATGCTGAAAACCTTTTACCAGGGTTCCGTCCAGGTCTTCTTCAGACACCACTGTATGAGGAAGCCTGGGATCACCGGCAAGATCATCAACCAGTTTTTGGTTTACCACAGCATAACTCCACCCACGATCCCAATCGTCTGATCCGGTAACTCTGGGTCCCTGCATTTGTGCAGCCAGGTTGCCATTACCTCCTCTTGCATAATCCCAATCCCACCATGAGGGGGAATCACCATAAGAAATTTCAAAAACAGATTCAGAACCAAACTCACCAGATGTGCTGAAATTTTCTTCATAATCTTCAAAAAGCGCATGCCCACTATTAGCGATTAAATCCTCCAGGTGATTAAGAACCACTGTTCTGTTTATTTCCTGTCCATTGGCATTTAATTCTTGTCCGTAAACGCCATTGTAAAATAAATAAGTTCTTGCCAAAAGCGCTTGAGCTGCCCATTTGGTAATTCTACCCCTTTCACCGGCATCTACTTCTTCTGGTAAAACGGCTATGGCCTCAGTTAAATCAAGGGCTATTTGGTTATACACCTCTTCTGGTGTATTTTGTGCCTGCTGATATTCTGAAGGGCCTTTAATTGTTTCTGTTATCAGGGGAATGTTTTCAAAGAAACGTACCAGTTCCAAATAAAAGTAAGCTCTCATAAACCTGGCTTCTGCAATGGTTCTTGCTTTAAATTCATCAGAAGCTTCAATATCATCAATTATCTCAAGATACTGATTGGCACGGTATATTCCGACATAATTTTTCAGCCATAAGGAATGAACAACAGTGTTGGTGGTTGGAATATTAAATTTATCTATTTCATATTGTTGCTTTCCATCATTCGCATCTGCGCCACCGGCATAAGAATCATCTGAAAGGATATCAGCAATGGTTGAAAAGGGAGCCCATGATACTCCTGGTGAAGATTGATATCCTAATGCATCGTAGATAGAAACAAGTGCCTGCATTGCCTGTTCTTCTGTCTGGTAAAAGTTTGAGGTAACTTCCTGATCAAGCGGCTGAAGATCAAGGAAATCTTCGCTGCAGGAACTTAAAATGACCAGCAAAACAATAAATATTTTAAACAAACTATTTCTTTTCATTGTATTCATTTTTAGTTGTTAAAAAGTAATGGAAGTACCCACCCGGTAGGTTCTGGCCTGCGGATAAACACCACGGTCAATACCAATATCAAAGGAACTGATAGCTCCAATCTCAGGGTCGGCACCTGTATATCGGGTAAAAGTGAGGAGATTTTCCACCGATACATACAACCTCCATCTGTTAGCCTTAATGCGGTTAAGCACTCCTGAAGGTAAGCTATACCCCAGCTGTAGATTTTTTACCCTTAAAAAAGACGCATCTTCAATATAAAGATCAGATATGCGGTAGTTGTTGTTCACATCACTCCACGTATACCGGGGTATTTCATTTGAAGTACCCGGGCCTGTCCATCTATCGAGAATAGATACGGTACGGTTTGTATATTGTAAATCCTGGCGTTGTGTGCCATTAAAAACATCATTGCCGTAACTTCCTACCAGAAGGAATGAAAAATCAAAATTACTGTAGTTTACAGAACCATTGGCTCCAAAAGTCACATCCGGAGTAGGATTTCCTATCATGGTGCGGTCATCTTCATTTAACTCGCCATCCCTGTTCACGTCTACAAAGCGTACATCACCTGGTTTTGCATTTGGCTGGAGCACTTCTCCTGTGTTGCCAATATGTTGAAAAACTTCAGCAGGACTTTGAAAAATGCCATCGGTTCGGTACCCATAAAAATAAGCTATCGGAAGTCCTTCTTTTGTGCGGGTAACCGGACCGGCAACTGCCCAGGACGCTCCTACCAGTACTTTCTCTTCATTTCCAATGAATGTCATTTCATTTTTGTTATAAGCACCATTCACCCCAAAGGAGTAGGAGAGACCGCTTAGCATTTGCCGCCAACTCAATGATACTTCTACCCCTCTGTTTTGCACACTTCCCACATTGGCCCAGGGTGCTGAGTTACCAACATGTCCGGGTATAGGGATAATTTCAAGTAATCCATTGGTATTTTTAATATAATAGTCAATGGTACCTGTTAGCCGGTTGTTATAAAGGCCAAAGTCAACAGCTATGTCTGTTTGTTCTGACTCTTCCCATTGTAAATCAGCATTTTCTATATAAGCTGGTGATGCTCCGATTATTCGTCCTCCACTGAAAATATAATCACGACTTTTATCGATTACAGATAAATAGCGATAGTTTCCAATATCATCATTTCCGTTTATACCATAAGAAGCACGGAACTTGATAAATTTTACAGCAGCAAGATCCGGGAAAAATTCTTCATCAGAGATATTCCATGCCACGCCAACTGATGGAAATATACCATATCTTTTATTTTCACCAAAGCGGGATGAGCCATCTCTTCTCATGTTTACCGTAAGTGAATATTTATCCATGTAATCATAGGTTAACCTGCCGAATTGTGAAGCCAGGGTATATTCATAGGCTCCACCACCAGCTCTCCACACGGTGTCTGTGGCCATATCAAGATAAACATGTTCAGGATCATTGATGGGGACTTTGGCATTGAAGCCGGAGAGGTTTTCATAATTAGATTTTTGGGCTGTAGTTCCTATCAAAATAGAGAAATTATGACCTCCCAGTTGTTTTTGATAATTTAATGTATTCTCCCATTGCCAGGTTAAGTATCGTTCTATATCTTTGGATACAGAAGTTTTGTTATCATTCAGCTGTGCACCATTCAGGAAATAGAGCGGACGGTAGGAATCGTTTAGCACATAAGCCATATCTAATCCAACACTTGTACGAAAAGTCAGCCCCTCAAATATTTCAAGATCACCATAAACATTTCCTACAAATTTATCTACCCTTGTTTCATCGGTATCAGTTGCCAGAAGGGCCAATGGATTCACTACTTCAGCCCCTACATAATCAGAAATGCCATACACATTTCCGTTTTCATCAGTTACCACCGGTTCAGTATTATATGGATATGTATTGAGGACATCCGGATCAGTTTCAAAAACTGGGGTGAGCGGATCAAGATTCAATGCACTGCTGTATGGCCCGTTGAATGATTGATTACTGGCTACACCTCTTCTTTCAATGTGGGAATAGGCAAAATTATTTCCGAATTTAAAGTTTTCCAGTACCCGGTGGTCAGAATTAATACGTGCCGTAATACGTTCGAACTGAGATTTTTCTGCTCCTATAATTCCTTCCTGGGTAAAATACGATAACGATGAGGCAAAAGTAGATTTATCAGTACCTCCTCTTATGGATAATTCATGATTGGCTATGGGAACATTGTCCTGGAATAACTCTTCCACCCAATCTACATCATGTTCCGGAATTTCATTGGCATCAAAAGGTTCCGGTTGATTTGCATTTCTTGCACCTTCATTCATGAGGGTACGGTATTGTTCTGCATTGAGTAGTTCAAGTTTATTGGCAGCACTTTGTACACCATAATATCCTGAGTAAGTAACATTCATTTGTCCGGGCTTTCCGGATTTGGTAGTGATAAGTACTACACCATTTGCAGCTCTTGCGCCGTAAATAGCAGCCGAGGCAGCATCTTTAAGAATGTCAATGGACTCTATATCACCAGGGTTGAGGTAGTCAATACCGCCCACTGCCATACCGTCCACAATATACAGTGGCGAAGAATTACCTGTTGTACCTGTCCCCCTGATCCGCACAGTAGGAGATTCTCCGGGTTGTCCGGATTGGTGGGTCATTTGTACTCCGGCAACTCTTCCCTGCAGTACTTGTTCCGTTCTTAAAACCGGGGTAGAGGTTATTTCTTCCTCATCCAGGCTACTGATAGCACCGGTTACCACTTTCTTTTTCTGAACACCATAACCAACCACTACAACTTCGTCGAGCTCACTTAATTCTGGTACAAGGCGAATATTTATGGTTGACTGGTTATTAACAGGTATAGTTTCAAC
This sequence comes from Bacteroidales bacterium, assembly GCA_041641575.1. Taxonomy (GTDB): domain Bacteria; phylum Bacteroidota; class Bacteroidia; order Bacteroidales; family JBEPYD01; genus JBEPYD01. Next base: position 1,048 of record JBEPYD010000215.1, on the reverse strand, counting down.
AACATAACCTACAAAGGAGAAGGATAAAGTAGTTTCGGGATTGCTTACTTCTATATTGTATTCACCTTCAAGGTTGGTAATTACGCCATTCGTGGTGCCTACTTCAACAACGTTTACGCCAGGCAATCCTTCTCCGGTTTCAGCATCAGTTACAACACCGGTAACCGTAAAGCCTTGCGCTGACAAAATAGTGGAAGTTAATAATGCAAGCACTACCACTATAAGCTTTTGAAATATATTTTTCATGGTTTACTTTTTTAGTATCAATTTATAGTTTTCATTATTTAGCCATTGCTGACTAATTTGCCTGAAATACCCGTATATAATCAACTTTCATTTGTTGCGGGAAGGATGTTGTTGCATCAGGACTTCCAGGCCAGTTTCCTCCCACGGCTATGTTAAAAATGAAGAAAAATTTGTCGTGAAATTCATTAGTATCTGAGGATGTAATATCGGTAGTGTAGAATTGAACATCATCCACATACCATGTTATACTATTTTCATCCCATAATATTGAAAAAACATGATATTTATCGGCATAAATACCAGATGTTAATGTTTTATGGCCACCATGGTACACATGGTCTCCGCTTATATCATAATGTACTGTTCCATGCACGGTATTGTCCTTGCCTTCGCCACCTACCATTTCCATTATATCAATTTCTCCACATTTGGGCCAACCCACACTTGTAATATCTTCTCCCAACATCCATAATGCCGGCCATATTCCCTGGCCCTGTGGTAACAAGGCTCTTATATCAATTCTTCCATACTGGAAAGATTGTTTCTGCTGCGTTATCATTCGGGTTGAGGTATAGGATTTACCTCCAAAATTTTCTTTGCGGGCTTCAATTGTTAAAACGCTGTCCTTTTCCCATGCGTTTTCTTTACGGTAATATTGTAATTCGTTATTTCCCCATCCGCAAATATCAGGACACCCATCACCAATTTCAAATGTCCAGTCAGCGGGATTTATTTCGTTATCATTAAATTCATCATTCCAAACCAGAGAATACCCTTCATATTGTTCAGGTGTGAAATAACC